>NZ_JBFUKO010000606.1:0-3212 GCF_056400805.1 Aminobacter sp. P4_H6_2 | reverse complement strand
AGAATACCGGGGAGTTCCAATGACCTTTCATTCCAGATCGATCGTCGAATTCGGACTGTTCCTGAACCGCGTCTCCGACAGCGTATTCAATGGTGCGCCGCTCAGGAACTCGCTGGAGCTGATCCGCGAACAGTTCGACGCCTATGCGGCCGTTGTCGTCATCGAGGATCGGGCACGTACCGGCGAGACCTACTATGTCTTCACCGAGATCGACGAGAACATGATCGATGCATCAGGCACCGCTCTCGGGCGCCCCGCTCAGTTGGCCTACCTCACCGAGCGCTGCCAGCCGATGTCGGCGACGCTGCTCACGTCCGACGAGTCCGCCCGCTACACCTTGTGGCTCTTCCGCGACCGCGCCGGACCCAAGTTCGACGATGATGCGGCCTCTGTCTGCGAAATCCTGGTGTCCCAGCTATCCCGCGGCATTGAAATGTCGTGGCGCATGGGCGCTACCGAGGTCGAGCGCACGCTCTACTCCGACGTCATGGACAAGCTCTATGTCGGCGTAGTCATCCTGGACCATTCCGGCAAGATCATCCGCGCCTCCGATGCGGCCACTCGCTTCCTCGAAACGCGCGACGGCTTGCAGATCCAGGGCAACCGCTTGCGCGCGACTTTGGCCAAGGAAGACCGAGATTTCCAAAACGCCATCAAGGCAGCAACGCAGGGGGCTGCCGGTGGCGAAGCGACTGTTTCGCGCGGTCTGTCGCTGACCAAACAGTCCGGTTCGCGCAATCTCGGCGTCATCGTCCGGCCGATCCGCATCAGCAACGGCAACGCAGCCGCCGCGAATTCCGCAGTCGCCGTCTATATCCGTGACCCCGAGACCAATCCCGAGGTCGAGGGCGAACTCGTGCGCCAGCTCTTCGACCTCACGCCAGCCGAGGCAGCGGTGGCCCGTCGCCTGACAGCCGGCCTGTCGCTCGAAGATGCAGCAACCTCGCTCGACATCAGCCGCAACACGGCGCGCGCGCATCTGCGCTCGATCTTTTCCAAAAGTGGCATCACCCGCCAGACCGAACTGGTCCGCCTGGTGTTGAACAGCGCCGTCATACTCGGCCAAGGTCCGCGCCAGGCTGCGTAAGCGGGCTGGCCCGTCTCCTCGGAATTCAACAGACCAACAAGAAAAAGCGCCGGCGGACGATGTCCCCGGCGCTTTTTCGTCCTTGTTGCTCAGAACAGCGTCTTAAGCTGCTCCTTGGAATAGCCGATGCCTTCATGCGCGCGGCACCGCTTGACCTTGAGCACCCAGCCCGGATCGGCAAGCAACGCCCGGCCGACGGCAAGAATGTCGAACTCGTCGCGTGCCAGCGCCTTTTCGATCGCGTCCAGCGACGCGGGTTCCGCAGCATTCAAGCCTGGGCGGTCAAGCCCGACACCGCCGACCGCGATCACTGGCAGGCCGGTCAGCTTTTTCGTCCAGCCGRCAAGTGTCAGATCGCCCTCAGCTGCAAAACCTGGTTCCCACACACGGCGCGTCGAGCAATGCAGGATGCTGACACCGGCATCGGCCAGCGGTTCCAAAACGTCAGCCAACTCCGCCGGCGTTTCACCGAGAACGGCCTTGTAGTCCTGCTGTTTCCACTGCGAATAGCGAAACGAAATCGGGAAATCGGAGCCAACGCGTGCGCGCATCGCTTCGATCAGCTCGACGGCAAAGCGCGTACGCTCGCGACGGTCGCCGCCATAGCGATCGGCCCGCCTGTTGGTCGTCGCCCAGAAGAACTCGTCGATCAGATAGCCATGCGCGCCATGGATCTCGACGCCGTCGAAGCCCAGTTTCTGCGCCGCCTCGGCTGCGTCCGCATAAGCCTCGATGACCTCGATGATGGCCTTTTCCGTCATCGCCTTTGTCGGTTCCGGATGACCGGTGAAGGCGTTGAGGTTTTCCGATGGCCCGGCGCCTGGAATGCCGGGGTGCGGCGCCATGGCCGAATTGCGGAAGCTGCCGGTGTGCCAAAGCTGGGGCATGATCTTGCCGCCTGCCGCATGCACCGCCGCGAGCACCTTCACCCAGCCGGCTAGAGCCGCCTCACCGACGAAATAAGGTACGCCCTCATAGCTTGGTGCTGTCGGGTGGCCGATATAGGTGGCCTCGGTGATGATCAGGCCAACCTGGTTCAGCGCGCGTCGCGCATAGTAGCTCGCCACCTTTTCATGGGGCACACCGTCGGCGCAGAAATAGCGCGACATCGGCGCCATGGCGATACGGTTTGCCAGATCCAGCTGACCGACCTTGATCGACTGAAAGAGCCTATCGGCGATCATATTATCAGCGTACGCGGTTTCCACGGACTTCATTGCCTTTGCGCATGGTTTCGATGAAAGCCTCGAGCGGCGCCGGCTCCGGCAGCGCTTCGTCGGGACCGGAACGCGTCCAGAATTCCTTCCAGGACGGGAACAGGTCGTGGAAGGAACCCTCATAGGGTTCGCGGCCGGGCCAGCGCATCTTGCGCGAACCGATCGGCGGCTTGTTGAGGTCGGTGGCGTACCAGTAGAGAGGTTGACGGCGGCGGAAGCACCAGCGGCCGTCGATGCGCTCGTAGCGGTCGTAATACATCATTTGCATGATGACCCATTCGGCGCCGCATTCGTGCTCGTTCTTGGAGTAGACAACGCCCACCGCATTGTCGGCGTCGACGAACTCGATGATCGTCGAGCCGACATGGTGCGAGGTGCCGTCGAACTGCTTACGCATGGTCTCGTCGAGCCAGTCGCGCAGGGCGGTCCTGCCCGACTTGCCACCCCCGACCTTGACGTCGGGTGCAAACAGCGACGCCATGGCACTCATGTCGCGCATGTCGAGCGCCAGCGAATATTTGGAAATCAGCTGGCGGATTTCGTCGCGCGACTCAAGCCGGTCCAGTCGCGCCAGGATCTCGGCCAGCGCCTCGCTCGTTGTGTCCATTGTCGTCTCCGATGCCTGAACGGCGCCAAGCGCCTCAGAAATAGTACCGCCCGACCATGTCGGCGACACAGGCCGGCTTGGCCGAACCCTCGATCTCGATGGTCACCCGCACAGTCGTCTGCACGGCATTGCCAGCCAGCAGCTCGGCATCGACCAATTCGCCAACCGCCCTCACCTTCGACCCGACCGGCACCGGTGCTGGAAAGCGCATCCGGTCACAGCCATAGTTGATGCCCATCTTCATACCTTCCGCCTGGAATAGCTCCGGCAGGAAACCGTTGATCAGCGAAAACGTCAGGCA
>NZ_JBFUKO010000605.1:0-3212 GCF_056400805.1 Aminobacter sp. P4_H6_2 | reverse complement strand
GTGTAGGTGAAGCGGGCCGAGCGGTAAGTGTGCAGGAACGATACCGCCATCCCCTTCAAATCATCATTGGTGACGAGACGCTCCTGAGGCTGTCCTCGCGGGTCGTCAAACCAAAGCCCCAGAACGCTTTCATCGTTCATTTCTCGAACGATGAAGCGCCTCACGCCTTCCCGGTCGTGCAGGTAGATGTGGAAGAAGTCCTGATCGCGCGGTGCCTCAGCAAAGATATCCTGCTGCTGCGGCGGTCGACTATAAAGCGCTACCCGAATTGCAGCTCTTTTCCACCAAGGTCGAGTAAAATAGCCCATGAGCCCTCACGGGCATAATATAGGCTCTGATTTTCGGACTCGCTATCCAACGAAGCGAATCGACTGGGCAATTTAGAAAGAGACCGCGAACGACGCTATTTGTGGAGCATTGGAGCGCGCCTCGGCCCCCTCACGGCATCCGAAGTCACTAAGCGAAACGGCAGCCAGCCAGTCGCAAAACACATCTAGCTGAAGCGGACCTTCGGCAAACGATCTGATTGCGACCTTACAGCCTAACCTGCCGCGAACCGAAACCCGCCATTTGAAAGGTACCCGTCTTTCGGTTTGGTCTGGCAGCCCTTGCACCGTACTGCCCGGTGAGCTGATATACCGCATGTTTCCGACTGCCACGTTCGGCTCGAATCTCGCTTGGTGGCCACGAACACAGGGAGGCGGGTATTGCGCGAGAGCAGCGATCCCCGATATCAGTAAGCTACTCTCAAAATCCAGACCGAAAGCGCGCCTTGACCGATACGCCGCGAAATGGCCCTCCCAGTGATCGGATCGGTGGCGGTGGCGCCGCGACTAGCGCCGGCGTTCGCTTCGAACAGCAGCTTGGGGCGCTATTCTCGTCCTGGATTCTGGCGGGCGACCGGTTCGACGACAGCTTCCGTCTCGGCGCCGCCGCGCCGACATGGGTCCGCTTCGAGACTGAGGCGCCGGTCGACGACCTGCTGATTAAAACCACCGACGGCGGCTACGTCGCCGTGCAGGCCAAGACAACCGCAAGCCTGAGTGAAGACCTCGGCTCGCCCTTGGGCAAGACGATCGCGCAGTTCGTTCGCCATTGGTTTGTTGCTCGGCAGGGCGACGGTTCGATGGAGTGGAACCGGCCGCTCGATCCCGCCCGCGACCGGCTGGTGCTGGCCGTGAGCCCCCAGGCCTCGGTCCAAGTTAGGGAGGACCTACCGGCCGCGCTTCTTCTCGTTTCGCAACCGGGCAAAGGCGCGCTCAACCAAGCGCAGCAACGGGCATATCAGGTTTTCTTCAGCTTGGTCGAACGGGCATGGGCGAGCGTCACCAAGAGCCCAGTGGACGACGGACTGCTGTCAGAGTTGGCGAAGCTGGTGGCCGTTTTCACGTTTGACGGCGAACGAGGCGACGCATTGGCGAGCGGGTCCCTCGTCAAAGCCTTCGGCCCGGACGTGGATGCCGCAGCCGCCTTCACAGCACTGTCCGATCTCAGCGGCCGGCTGATGAGGGACCGCGGCGGCGGCGACATTTCCACTTGGCGGCAGCTCCTCGCCAGCCGGGGCGTCGTGCTCGGTGCGCGCCCTGAATATCGCGCCGACATCGAAGCCCTAAAGCGGCATTCCAAACGCATCACCGACGCGCTCAGCAGTTATGAGAAGATCGAGGTCGCCAGCGGCGCGCCGCTTACCGTGCGCCGAGACTGCCAAGCAACTGTTGAAGCCGCTGCGCGCCACGGCCCGCTACTCATCATCGGGGAGYCTGGGGCCGGCAAGAGCGGCGTTCTGAATGCCCTTGCCCGCAGCCTTGGCGAGGCCGGCGCGGATGTCCTCGAACTCGCTGTCGATCGCTATTCGATCGAGAGCCTCGAAGGCCTGTCCCATGAGCTTGGCATACAGCATTCGCTGCTGGATGTACTCGAAGCCTGGGATGGACCGGAGACGGCCTATCTGGTGGTTGACGCCTTGGACGCGACGCGCGGCGGTCGCGGCGAAGGCGTCTTCCGAGCGCTCATCGAGCGCGTTCTAGAGTTGAGGGGGCGCTGGAACGTCGTAGCCTCGATCCGCAACTTCGACCTGCGCATGGGGCAACAGTTCCGCGCGCTGTTCAAAGGCACCCCCCCGGAAGCATCGCTTGCGGACCCGTCCTTCTCCGGCGTCCAGCACATTCAAGTCCCGCCCTGGTCCGAAGCCGAGTTCGGTCAACTCCTGCAGCAGTCGCCGGCGCTGGCGACGTGTCTCTCAAAGGCGCCGCCACGACTGCGTGACCTGGCCTTGGTACCGTTCAACACCCGGCTGCTCAGCGAGCTGATCTCGGGCGGCGCGGTCAGCGACCTAGACGAAGTCTCGTCGCAAGCGGACCTGTTGCGCCTCTATTGGGATCACCGCGTCGGCGGCCACGGTTTGCCGGCGAGGACCAGCCTCAGCCGCGTGGTCCAGCTCATGGTTCAGGCGCGAGCGCTTCGCGCCCCAACACTCCATGTGGCGGGTAACGATCCGGCCATGATCGACACCCTCTGCAAGGAAGGCGTGCTCGTTGTCGTCGACAGCGAGCGATGGGTTCAGTTCCGGCACCATCTGCTCTTCGACTACGCGGCAGCGCGGCTTGTCCTTGAGCCGAGCGATATCGTCAGCGGCGCCTACCGGTTCAGCAAGGCCGATGCCCTGGGATTGATGCTCTCCCCGGCGCTCGGGTTCGTGATGCGAGAAATTTGGGAATCTGAGACGGATCGCGCGCGTTTCTGGACCGCACTAGGAGCCCTCATCAACGACGAGGATGGTGACCCGATCATCCGCAGCACCGCCGGCCGATTGGGCGCGGAGTTTCCGACTGCCGCCCAGGACTGTCTTTGGCTAGGCGATCTGGCCATTTCGGACGACGAGAAGGCGCCGAAGACGCTGTCGCATATCAGCGGCGCCCTGATCGTGCGGCTTGAGGACGAGAAGCAAGTCGCGCTCGAACCATGGGCCTACCTGGCCGAGCGTTTAGCGACGGAGCCGACAGCGGTCGCGGGCACCCTTCGCGTCCTGCTCCACAACCTCATCGAACGGATCAAGGACGATGCGTTAAGGCCGATGCTGGGCCGGGCCGCACGCGCGCTATTGGCGCACGGGCTAGCCCAGCCGGAACCAGGATTCACCGTGCGGTCCGCCATTGGATTCGTCATCGACACCTATGGAACTGACGTCGCGGCCTCGCGCGTCTTGCTAGCAC
>NZ_JBFUKO010000604.1:0-3219 GCF_056400805.1 Aminobacter sp. P4_H6_2 | reverse complement strand
CCTATCAAAATGCCTCAACGACATAAGGGCAAAAGAAAACCCGGCGAAAGCCGGGTCGTAGGCGACAATGGTAGCTCGTTCAGAATGTGGGGAGCGACGAGCGAAGGTAGAAACTTGCACCGATCAGATCTCGGTCCATGGCCAAGGGGATTGAAACCAGCTCCTTTTTCAGGCGGTTGAAGTGGATGCCGGTTTCCTCTGACAACCCCATGAGGGAAACGTAGTCCTGTTTGAAGGTGGCCATGTCAGCTGGATCAATCACTGTTTGCGGACACCGATTGACCGGGTTGATCTCGACTCGACTGGGCAGATAGCCGTGGACGACAAGCGCCTTCAACACATTCGTTGTAACGCCCAAGGATTTTTCGGCCTGCCGAAGCGAGAGGCCCCGGTTATCCCCCAGGCGAACCAGCGAACGCACCTCAGCCAAATCGACCATTGCTGACATGAACCCCCGCTCTGACGTCAAGGTACGGACTCGCTGCAGCTTCTTGTCCATGATGAGATCCACGATCTCCATCAGTCCGCAACAAGCGCGCTTCCTCGCTTCCAGAATGCTGACGAAACCCTCCTCGCTGGGACCAAGGGCAGGGGCATCTGAAAACAGCCTTTCGAGGAAGGAATTCAGCTGCTCCTTCTCGAAGGCGTACTGCGTCAGGGTGTTCCGATCCGCATCTACCAGCGGAACGATGTATCGACTCGCCAACAATGAGACGTCGTGTGGCCGCGGAACGTTCAGATAATTGGCAGCGTCTTTGAACGTCAACGCGTTGACAACTYGCCCGATAAACTCATGCGCGTTCCGTGCGTCGAACAAGGCATGATCGTCCACGAGGGAGTTCGCCTCGTCGCTGAGGTGGCCAGCTAGGTGCAGGAGCTTTCGAAGTCTCTTGGGATGGGCACCATATTCGATCGCAGCAGTATGAACAGAATGGACCTTCCGTTCGCTGATCGGCCGCCCAAACAGGTCGTCACCTGGTCCGATCGGCATGGTGTCGACGCAGTGTCGTACGACGATGTCACGGAGAGGATCGTAGGCCTCGGCCTCGGACTCGTGCGCCAACCATTCATAGATGCGATAGAAAGCTGACTTGGGTCCGGCACCCCTTTTGAGCGGGCCTTGCCGCGTTTGCAACTCGGCAAGAAGCTCTCGGATGCCAGATTCACCTTGGGACGCAATCTCGTAACCGCGGCCGCCAGCCTCGTAGAACTGGTCGTCAGTAAGATCGCGAAGACGTACCCTGACGCCATGAATGTCCACGACCCCCAGCATCTCACAAATTTTGCCTACTGCGTCGAAACGGAAGCTATCCAACCAATTTGAGCCACGATCCCTGTCAGCGGCTAGGCGTGAGAGCAGGTAATCCTCCAGCTTCGAAGGCCTTCGCTGGACGGCGCTTTCACCACGCGATGTTAGCGTTGATAGCATTGGAGTGAGCAGTTTCGTGAAGTCGTGAATAGCGTGAGGATCCAAGTCGCGGGTGACTTCGATGAAGGCTTCGTCGTGATGCGCACAGGTCCGAATATGACCAATCAGCCAAATTGCCCTCTGATATGGTCTGGCGGCCTCCTCACAATTGAAACGTTCCAGGTCGTCTGAGAGGCAGGCGGGGCACACCCGAACCCGCCCCCTCAGCAAGCCATTGCGATTGATGGTCTCTCCGTTGAACTCATAGAGGCGTGCTTCAGTCCGACGGAACGTCGAATGGGTCAGCATTTCAGGGTCAATGCGCCCGCAATGCGCCAGCTTGGCCAAAGCGTCGGGTTCGCCGTCGACCACCTCTTGGAATGTGAAGCCCATATCCAGGCAGAAGTCGCGCGCACAGCACCCATTGATAAAGGCAATACGGGAGGCGAAGCTGGTTGGTAGCTCTCCAATGCCGAGCGGCACCGTCATGTTGGCTGGAAGTTGCATCATTGGTTTTTCTTATCCCTCACCTTCTTTTCGGTAGCTTGCTCCTCGACCACTCGTTCGTCCCATTGGCTGTCCTGAAGAGCCATCGACACGTCGATCAGGTGCCACTGTTCCGAAGTGAAAACATTGCGGTCGCGAGCGCACCCAGATCTTGCTTCGTAGGCCGTGGCGAAGTGGTCGAGCTTGACCACCGCGCTGCCCTCAAGAAAGGCCTCCTCGATGGCATCCTGAACAAACTCGACGGTCGTACCGAATTGCCCTTCGGCCGCATGGATCAAGCGGGCCAAGAATGAGTCATCCAGCGACGGTTTCAGCCTAAGACTGGCCGCCTTTTCCACGATTGAACTCACTGTGTTCCTGACCAGCTTTGCATCGTCGGCCAGGGTGAGATCGCCGAAAAGGACGAAACGGCTACGCCGCTTCAGCTGGGTGTCACCCTCAATGAAGCTTGCAAAGGATGGCTTTCCCGAAAGGATCAGCCAGACTGGCCACGTAACCTGCTGCAGAAGCGCCTTCAGCGTATCGCGGACCTTCTGGAGTTCGGTCCTGTTGGCGTTCTCTACCGCATGTTGAACTTCGTCGATGTGCACATAGCGAACACCGCAAATTTGTAGCCGCTGGCGAACCATGTCCCAAACGACGTTTTCCTTCAGATCTCTCTGCAGATCGTAGCCAAGCGCTTTTAGCAAGGCATTGCCCAACTGCTTCAGCGTGCATGGAGAAGGGGCCTTCACCGAGATGAGTTGCGAGTTCTCCAGGCCACAGGCTGCTCCCCAAACGTCTTCGCGCTTGCGGAACAAACGCTCAAGAGCACGGGTCTTGCCTGCGCCAGGTTTGCCCATGACCGCAAGAATTCTGCCTTCGGCAAGTCTGCCCACGCGAGCTCGGTGATCGAGGTCGAACGAGATGCTCATGCGACAGCTTTCGATCAGCCTGTCGAGCTCATCCTCAAGCGTCATGTCGCGCTTGTGGCCAATGTACACTCCGAGCACACGCTTCATGATTTCCGATCGAGAAGCGTGATCAAGATTTACGGTCGAACCAATAATGTCGGGCAATCAAATCTCCATAAACATATCGTCGTCGCCGATGTCGGCGTCGGGGGTGTCAGGGGGCAAATCGTCGGCGGTGGTCTTGGCGTCGACGATGTCGGCGTCGCCATGGCGGGCGTCCTCGACGTTACCGACGATCACACCAGGCCTTTCGTTGCCGACGTCCCCATCAGTGAAGAGGAAGTCGCGATCATYAGCCTCGATGGCTTCCGATCGAGTGGCGGCTTCACCCCAACGGGAGAGTTTTGTGAC
>NZ_JBFUKO010000603.1:0-3228 GCF_056400805.1 Aminobacter sp. P4_H6_2 | reverse complement strand
GAATTATCTCTTGCAATGCGGGAGCCATCCACAGAGGACAGTCCCTTGTCAGTCATGCTGACGGCTTCAGTGAAGATCTGAGGCAATCTCGTAAATCTTGGGCTCCCATCGCCCGTGGATGATCTGGACCATTGCCAAGGTGATGGGCAGCCTGAACCTGCGCGGGCCTGCACTGCCCGGGTTGAGATAAATAGCGTCATCGCAGCTCTCGATACTGGCACGATGAGAATGACCAGAAATCAAGAGATTGATGCCCATCATGGCTGGAGCAAACGTCATATCCTTTCGGTCGTGGATCACGAATATCTTCTGCCCGAACAGCGTCACTTGAAGGGTATCTGGAAACATAGACGCCCACGGCTCGACATCGACGTTGCCGCGAATTGCCGAGACTGGCGCAACACGCTCCAATCTCTCGATGATGGTGGGGTTTCCAATGTCGCCCGCATGAACGATGTGGTCGACGCCTTGGAGAAGCGCGACAGCGTCCTCACGCAGAAGGCCGTGAGTATCTGAGATCACACCGAGAGTGTTCATAGAGCCCAGAACTATCAGTCCTCACTGACACTGGCGAGATGCTGATTTCGGAGTCGTTGGTCTGCGCTTGGGGACCCAGAACGAGGACTACGTCGAGGGTACGCATCAGACCTTCGGCCGCTCGCTTCCTTCTGGATATGAAATGGCGCTACGGCGACAACTGACAGCAGCTTCCTGACTGGACGTCCAATCGATTGGGTGCGACCCCAATAGCCCCTCTCAAATTGTTGGTCCGCGACCCGCGRCATCCCTATTTAGCTGTAACCTGAACAAGCCCCGAGATGTCATGCGCAGTCCCCGGTTCCAACACACTTATGCCGCCGACCTCCCCGAACGGCTTTACGCCCGTCCGGATCCATCCTCGGTTTCGACACCGCGTCTGCTTGAACTGAATGAAACACTGGCAACGGAACTAGGCCTGGACATCGGCTGGTTGCGTAGTCCTGACGGTATCGAAATGCTGGCCGGAAACCGCTTCCCTTCTGACGTGCGCCCCATCGCCCAGGCCTATGCGGGGCACCAGTTCGGCAACTTCGTGCCGCAGCTTGGCGACGGTCGTGCCGTCCTCGTCGGAGAGTTGCTCGATACCAGCGGCCAATTGCGCGACGTTCAATTGAAGGGCTCCGGTCCGACCCGATTTTCCCGCAATGGCGATGGGCGCGCTGCGCTCGGACCGATGATGCGCGAGTACATCGCCAGCGAGGCGATGCACGCACTCGGGATCCCAACCACGCGAACCCTATCGCTGGTTGCCACCGGCGAGCACGTCTACCGCGAGACCAGGCTTCCCGGAGCGCTGATAGCGCGCGTCGCCTCCAGCCACATCCGTGTCGGCACGTTCCAGTACCTTGCCGTACGGGAAGACATCGACGGCCTGAGGGCGTTGGCGGACTACGCAATTGCACGGCACTATCCGCATCTCGCCGAAATCCCCCGTTGCTACCTTGGGTTCCTCAATGCCGTTGTAGCAGCGCAGGCGAAGCTGGTGGCGCAGTGGATGCTGGTCGGCTTTATCCATGGCGTCCTCAATACCGACAACGTCGCAATTTCTGGCGAGACGATCGATTATGGTCCATGTGCGTTCATGGACGCCTTTCATCCGGCGACTGTGTTCAGTTCTATCGACCATCAAGGCCGCTACGCGTTTGCAAACCAGCCCCGCATCACTGTCTGGAACCTGGCGCGACTGGCCGAAGCGCTGCTGCCCATTCTGGGAAGCGAAGCAGGCGGAGACGATGAAGGCTTTGAGCAGGCGAAAGCGGTGATCGGATCGTTCCGGGCACGCTACGAGGCTGCGTTTAATGAAGGCATCCGCCACAAGATCGGGCTGTTTACCGAACAGCCGGGCGACCTTGACCTTGCTGCCGGACTGCTTGACCTGATGGCGCGCAACGGGGCGGATTTCACCCTTACATTTCGCGATCTCGCTCATGAGGTCGACGGCGCCGGCCGAGTACGCAACCACTTCATCGACCCTACTGCTTTCGATAGCTGGGCTTCGCGCTGGCGCGAACGGCTGGCTCTCGAGCCGGAGAATGCAGCCGACCGCACTGCTCGGATGCGCACCGTGAACCCGAAGTACATAGCACGCAATCACCGTGTCGAAGCTGCCATCGCCGCCGCCACCGATGAAGGCGATTTTGGCCCTTTCCAGAGCTTGCTCGCCGTCCTGGCGCGCCCGTTCGACGAGCAGCCCGAGATGGAGGAATACGCGCGGCCACCAGCAGACGAAGAGCGCGTCCTGCAGACATTCTGCGGTACGTAATTGCGACTACAGTGCAGGTGCCGAATGAGATGGGTTGCTGTCTGATCGTTTAACCATGCATGGTTCGGCGAGAATGGGGTGGGGGAGAGGAATGGCAGCTATTGCTGTCTGTGGGGCGGAAGCCGTCTCTGGGATCGACGCGCTTTTTTTGCCGGCAGCTATCCCACATCAGAGGCTCGAAACCGGACTGTCTGCTGTTGGCCCCGGAACTGCCTACGGAATCATTTCCGGTAGTGGCGTTAAGGGCAAATGCCGACGGCACTGGGGTGGGAAGGGGAATGRCTGGTTTTGCTCCAGCCACACCCAAAGCCAATGTCATAGGCGCTGTCACAAGRCAGCRATAATACGCCCTCTCAACTCCTCGACGGCGTGCGATACTTCCTTTYGGCGAAGATGAAGATCGTCTTTCCCATCGCCGAGGTAGGCGTCCCTGGCAAKCGAAAGMGTGCCAGCCGYTTGATCAGACAATTGTGGGCTGGCCCAATCGGCAGCTGCRTTCTTGGAAATGAACTGGTTCGTTGTGAGAGTTCTCCACAACTGTCGGGGCCAGCGGTTCGGGCAAGACCACGCTCTTGCGGGTGCTTGCCGGTCTTGAGGCGGCGGACGGTGGCCGGGTTCTGATCGACGGCGCGGAGGTCGCCGGCGTCGGCACCGATCGCGCGGTGATCTTCCAGGAACCGCGATTGCTGCCTTGGCTCACCGTGCTCGAYAATGTCGCCTTTGGCCTGGAGGTGCGCGGCGAGGCACGCAACCGGGCCGAGGAGCGGGCTCGCGACTACATCGCGCTAGTTGTTTAGTCCCGGCATTTGCTGGAGCGGGTCGCGAGAGAACCGTTGTGGCTGGGAAAGCCATGCCTTGCAGATGAATTCGTAGGGCGTGAGGCCTTTGAGGGTCTTGAGCCTGCGGCCGAAGTTGTAGGCCAAGAC
>NZ_JBFUKO010000602.1:0-3228 GCF_056400805.1 Aminobacter sp. P4_H6_2 | reverse complement strand
ATGGTGAAGCAGTCGTGCTCGACAAAACGCTCGGATTTCGGAGCGTTGCAGAGGCCGCTGGGCGGATGCGGCGGCAAGAGAGTATCAACCGAATCCGTACTCAACGCGTTCGACCTGCTCTATCTCGACGGGCACGATCTCACCGGCTCGGACCTCTCTCTGCGCCGTCATCTGCTAGAAGACATGGTGTTGCCAGGCGGCAACGGGGCGATCCGGCTTTCGGAGGAAGTGAAAGCCGATGTTGCCCAACTCCTCGAACACGCGTGTAAGGTCGGGCTCGAAGGCATTATCGCCAAGCAGCGCCATAAGCCCTATCGATCGGGTCGCACCGGCGACTGGCTGAAGATCAAATGTGTCCAGAGCGAGAGCTTCATAATTGTCGGCTATGAGGCGTCGGCGGTCGCGCGCGGCGGGATCGGTAGCCTGCTGCTCGCCGCCAAACGTGGATATGATTTGGTCTATGTCGGCTCCGTCGGAACTAGCTTTAACGGCAATGATGCTACCTTTCTTCGCACGGCGCTCGACAGGCTCAGGACGAAGACGCCCTCTGTTCCCTTGAAGGGGAAGCGCATGGTCTTCGCGGAGCCGACGCTTATTGCTGAGATCGAATTCCGCGGCTGGACGAATGATGGCAGTTTGCGTCACGCTTCCTATAAAGGGCTGCGCGAGGTTCAGGACCATGCGGCGGTGTTCGACATCACCAATCGCGGCATCTGATCAGGCCGCTGTTTTCGATTTTGCCAGCCGCTTGATCGCCGCCTCTAGCGGCCGATGGCTGTCTCCATAGTCTGTCCAGGCAGTGCTCTTTACCAGCAGCTGGGGAACGGTACGGATCGTGAAGCGCGTCGGGTCGAGGTTGGTTTTCACCTGAGCCCAGGTAAGCGGCATCGAGACGGTCGCGCCGGGCCGCGCGCGCGGCGAGAGCGGGGCCACCGCTGTCGCCATGCGATCATTGCGAAGATAGTCAAGGAAGATGCGGCCGTGGCGCTGGTTCTTGGCCATCTTGGTCAGGTAGAGCTCGGAATTGTCGCGCGCCATCTGCAGGCAGACATCGTGTGCGAAGCCCTTGGCCTCCGGCCAGGTGAGCTTGCTGCGCTTGGCGACCGTGAGGGGCGTCACTACATGCAGCCCCTTTCCGCCGGTCGTTTTGCAGAAGCTGACAAGCCCGAGATCGTCGAGGCGTTCTCGCATTTCCTTTGCCGCCTCAACCACCCTCGACAAGGGCACATCCGGGCCRGGATCTAGATCGAACACGAGCCGACCCGGCACTTCCGGCTGTTGTGGCGCGCAATTCCAGGGGTGCAGTTCGACAGCACCGATCTGCGCGACTGCAATAAGGCCTTCCACGCGGTCGATCTGAAGATACGGCTTCTTGTCGCCGAAAACCGTTACAAGTTCTAGAAGGTTGGATGTTCCGGGCATGGCGTGGCGCTGGAAGAATTGCTCGCCGCCAATCCCGTCCGGCGCACGGATGATTGAGCACGGCCGGCCCCTGATATGCTCGATAAGCCACGAACCCACTGCTTCATGATACCGGGCGAGGTCCTCCTTGGTGACGGGCCCGCCATCATTGGCATCAGGCCAGAGCGGCTTGTCGGGGTTCGATATGAGCACCCCCATAATATCGACCTTACCCCCGCGCCGACCAGGTTTCGACGTGGGCGCGACCGGCTGCTGCACTTCCGTCTTTGCCGGCGATGCCGGCTTCTCGGCTTCCACCTCTGTCGCCGGCTTGTCTTCGCGTAGCCCCTTGAAGGCGGCCTGGCGAACGAGCCCATCGGACGTCCAGCCGGCGAACTCGATCTCAGCCACCAGCTCCGGCTTGAGCCAGAGGACACCTGCCTCCTTTTTTGGCGCGCCGATGCCGGTGAAGGGAGACTTCGCCGTTTCCAGCGCCTTCAGCTTCGGTAGCAGGTCCTTGACCTTGCCTGCGCCGTAGCCTGTCCCGACGCGCCCGACATAGACGAAATCGTCGCCGTGATTGACGCCGACCAGGAGCGACCGGAATTTGCCGTTCGTGGTGGCATAGGCTCCGATGACGACTTCGTGCCCGGCCCGGCACTTCGACTTCGCCCATGTCTCCACCCGCCCGGAAACGTAAGGCGCGTCGGCGCGCTTCGACACAATGCCTTCGAGTGACATCCGGCAGGCCGAACGCAGGACTGCCTCGCCGCCGGTTTCAAAATGCTCGACGAAGCGCAGGCGGGCGTCCTCGCCTGCGTCCGAGAGAAATTTTTCCAATCGCGCTTTGCGGTCGCTCAGCGGTAGGGCACGCAGATCCTTCCCACCTTCAAACAGGAGGTCGAAGGCGAAATAAACGAGCGCGTCGGTCTTGCCTTCGGAAAGGGCCGCCTGGAGCGCGGCAAAGTCCGGAGCGCCGTTGTCGTCCAGCGCGCATATCTCGCCATCGATGATCGCATCCGGCAGCTTGCTGGCGGCCCGCGCGATGGCCGGATATTTGGCGGTCCAGTCGAGGCCCTTGCGGGTCTTCAAGGTGGCCTCGCCCTCCTGCACGCGGATCTGGATGCGGTAGCCATCGAATTTGATCTCGTGCAGCCATCCGGGTCCCGACGGCGGACGCGCAAGGGTCTTGCAAAGCTGCGGCGCGATGAAATCGGGAAGATCGGCGGCCGCGATAGTGCTACGTTTCTTCTTTCCGCGATCCTCCGCCTCGCGCTCCTCGGCAGCGAGACCTGTGCGGCTGTCCCAGACCGCGTCGGCTTCCACCTTACCGCCTTGCAGCATGAAGGGTTTCGGCTTGCGTCCCTTGCCGGCGGCGATCGCATCCATGGTGCGACCGGACGCGACTGAGGTATCGCTCTCTTCGAGGATCGCAGCGCCGTTCGTTTCCACAGCAAATTGGTCGCGATGCTTGATTAAAAGCCAATTTGTGCGTTTGCCCCCTTCCCGGTCGTTGGCCATGCGGACCAGCACGAAGCTGCCATGCAGTCGCATTCCTTTGAGCGTGAACTTGAAATCGCCCTTCGCCAGCGCCTGCTCGGGACTTTTCTTGCCCTCCGGCTCCCAATACCCGCGGTCCCACAGCATGACCGTGCCGCCGCCATACTGTCCCTTGGGAATGGTTCCTTCGAAATCGCCATAGTCGAGCGGATGATCTTCGACCTCGACGGCCAGGCGCTTGTCATGGGGATCGAGCGACGGACCGCGGGTCACAGCCCAGGATTTGAAGACACCGTCGAGCTCGAGCCGCAGATCGTAGTGCAGGCG
>NZ_JBFUKO010000601.1:0-3235 GCF_056400805.1 Aminobacter sp. P4_H6_2 | reverse complement strand
CATGACCGGCGTCATGTCGATCGCCGCGTCGAAACCGTGGAAAAACGGCTCGCAAATGCTGGGGATGGCGGTGATATCCTTCACATCGACAAACACGAAGGCCGTGCGGTTGCCGTTGTCCAAGGTGAAGAAGGCGGCTTCGGGCTTGAGCTCGGAGAGCGACTTTTCCATGATGGCGGCCAGGCTGCCGTCCTTGATGGCGCGGTTTCCCTGGGTGGCGGGGATCGAGATCTTCAGCAGCATGCGCATGACAATCCTCCCGGTAAATGCCAACATCAGCACTTGCTGATATTATCATTTGCGCCTTGGCCGAGATAGCGGACAGGCGCTGCCTGCCGCGATTTCCTCAGCGTCATTCCTTCGCCTTGGCCAATGTCCGCAAACCCTTGTGCGAGGCGATGAAGATCTCTTCTTCAGCGCTCACCGGGCGCGGCGTGGCATCAACCCCAAGCTGTCGCATGAGATCGCCGATCTCCACGAAGCGCCTGTTGTTGCGATCATAGACGCCGGCGCTGGTCATGATCAGGGCTGCGGTCTCGCCATTGTCGAGCACGAAGCGGTGCTTGCCGATCACCTCGGTGCCGTTCCAGGTCTCGATCGAGGACACCACCTCGAAGCGCTTCCATAGCCTGATCTCGCGCACGAACACCGTCTGCAGCCCACCTAGCATCGGCGCCCAGCCACGCTTGCGGGCAAGTTCGATCAGGCCACTGCGCATGAAGATGTCGATGCGGCCGACATCGGCCAGCATCATGTAGCGCGCATTGTTGAGATGCATGTTGAAGTCGATGTCGGTCGGCAGGCAGCGGAACGACAGCCGGCCTTCGTCGCCAAAACGGTAGGGACCGCGACGAGATTTCGTCGCGGCCATGCGAGCCAGTCTTGCCCATACGTACATGCTGCGTCAGGCCGCCTTCTTTTCCTCGACCTTGGCGTAAGGATCGAAGCGCTGGTAGAAGGTCTCGCCCTTCTCGGCCATATCGAGCAGAAGCTTGGGCGCCTTGAACTCGGCACCGTATTTCTTCTGCAACTCCTTGGCGATCTTGACGAACTTCTTGGCGCCGATGCCGTCGATGTAAGACAGTGCACCACCCGTATAGGGCGCGAAGCCAAAGGCCAGGATCGAGCCGACATCCGCCTCGCGCGGGTCGGTGACGATGCCCTCTTCCATCACCCGCACCGCTTCGAGCGCGATGACTGACAGCAGGCGCTGCTTCAGTTCCTCGACATCGACCTTCTCAGGAGCAAGCTGCGGATAGAGATCCTTGAGGCCCGGCCACAGCTTCTTCTTGGCGGGCTTCGCCGGATAATCATAGAAGCCCTTGGTGTTCTTGCGGCCGAGGCGGCCATGGCTGTCGACCATGGTGTTGATCAGCGCCATCTGGCGCGGATCGACAGCCTTTTCGCCGAGATCCCTGATGGTCTGCTTCATGATCTTCTGGGCGAGGTCGACCGCCGTCTCGTCGGTCAGCGCCAGTGGTCCCACAGGCATGCCGGCAGCCTTGGCGGCATTTTCGATCATCGCAGCCGGCACGCCTTCGATCAGCATCTTGAAGGCTTCCGACATGTAGCGCAGCACGCAGCGGTTGACGTAGAAGCCACGCGTGTCGTTGACGACGATCGGCGTCTTCTTGATGGCGCGGACGAAATCCATCGCCACAGCCAGCGCCTTGTCGCCTGTCTTCTTGCCCATGATGATCTCGACCAGCATCATCTTGTCGACCGGCGAGAAGAAGTGGATGCCGATGAAGTTCTTCGGCCGCACCGAGTTCCTGGCAAGCGAGGTGATCGGAATTGTCGAGGTGTTGGAGGCAAACACCGCCGACGACTTGAGCACGGCCTCGGCCTTTTCGGTCGCGCCCTTCTTGACCTCGGAATCCTCGAACACCGCTTCGACCACGAGGTCGCAGCCATTAAGATCGGCGTAGTCGGCGGTTGGTGTGATCAGCGACAGCAGCTTGTCACGCTCCTCGGCCTTGGCGCGGCCCTTCTTGACCTGTTCGGAGATCAGGTTGTCGCAATGGGCCTTGCCCTTTTCGGCAGATTCCATGTCACGATCGAGAAGCACAACCGGAATGCCGGCCTTGGCGGTGACATAGGCGATGCCCGCGCCCATGAAACCGGCACCCAGGATGCCGATCTTCTTGAACTTGGTATCCGGCACGCCGGCCGGGCGGCGCGCGCCCTTGTTCAGTTCCTGCAGCGACACGAACAGCGAGCGGATCATTGCTGCCGCTTCCTTGGTCTGCATGATCTCGGTGAAGTAGCGCTGCTCGATGCGCAGGCCGGTGTCGAACGGCACCAAAAGGCCTTCATAGACCGACTTCAGGATCGCGGTTGCGGCCGGATAGTTGCCATAGGTCTCGCGGCGCAGGATGGCGATTGCCGGCGGCCAGAGGTTGGCGCCCGCCGCCGAATAGACTGGACCGCCAGGCAACTTGAAGCCCTTCTCGTCCCATGGCTGGACCGGTTTCAGCCCTGCGGTGATCATCGCCTTCGCGGCTTCGATCAGCTTGGCCGGCTCGACGACCGCGTGGATCAGGCCCATGCCCTTGGCCTTTTGCGGCGTCAGGGTCTGGCCCGAGGTCAGCATCTGCAGCGCCGATTGCGGATCGGTCAGCCTGGGCACACGCTGGGTACCACCGGCACCCGGGAAGATGCCAACCTTCACTTCAGGCAGAGCCATCTTGACCTTGTCGCTATCAGCCGCAACGCGGCCATGGCAGGCCAGCGACAGCTCGAAAGCACCGCCCATGCAGGTGCCGTTGATCGCCGAAACCCAAGGCTTGCCCGAAGTCTCGAGCTTGCGCCAGAGCGCGCCCATGCGGCCGGCATTGTCGAACAGAAGCTTCGCCGCCTTTTCCGGATCCTTGGCCTTTTCCTTGGCGAAGAGCTTCAGCATCTTCTGCAGCATGGTGAGGTCAGCACCGCCGGAGAAGGTCTCCTTGCCCGAGGTGATGACCGCGCCCTTGATGCCGGCATCCGCCACCACCTGGTCGATGATCTTGTCGAGTTCGCTCATCACCTCTTCGGTGAAGACGTTCATCGAGCGATCGGGCATGTTCCAGGTAACGAGCGCGATGCCATCAGCATCGGTTTCGACCGTGAAGTTTGTATAGGTCATGTCTGTCTCCTTCCGGCCGAAATCAAACGCGTTCGATGATCGTTGCGGTGCGCTTGCCGGCGCCGATGCTTAGCGTCACAAGGGGAGTGTTGAGATCGCGGCGTTCCAGTT
>NZ_JBFUKO010000600.1:0-3235 GCF_056400805.1 Aminobacter sp. P4_H6_2 | reverse complement strand
GACCTTGCCGGGTGAAGCCGATATCGCGCGCGATATCGGCAAGAACATCGATCCCGACGCGATCTTTGCCGGACGCGAGGCGCTGGCCAGGAAGATCGCGGAGAGCAATAGCGGAGTCTTTTCGCAGCTTCACGGGGATTTGCGCATGTCGGGCGGCTTCTCGCCGGACGCTGCAAGTGCTGGCCGGCGCGCCTTGCGCAATATCCTGCTGGATTACCTCGCCATCCTGCCGGGCGGCGCGGCTCTCGCTTCCGAGCATTTCGCTGCCGCAACCAACATGACCGACCGTGCCGCAGCGCTTGCGGTGCTGGCGCATCGCCATGCCGGCTCGGCGGAAGCCAGGGCAGCGCTTACCGAATTCGACAAGCGCTACCGCAGCGACCCGCTGGTCATGGACAAATGGTTCATGATCCAGGCGACCGCGCCGGGCGCAGGAGCGGTCGAGGCGGTGAAAGCGCTGGTCGAGCACCCGGCCTTCTCGATCGCCAACCCCAATCGGGTGCGCTCGCTGATCGGCGGCTTCGCCAGCGCCAACCAGACCGGTTTCCACCGCGCCGACGGGGTGGGCTACACCTTCTTTGCCGAAACTGTGCTGACGGTCGAAAAGCGCAATCCGCAGGTCGCCGCACGCCTCGCCACTGCGCTACGGTCGTGGCGTTCGCTCGAACCGAACCGCCAGGCCAAGGCGCGCGCCGCACTGCTGTCGATCCAGGCCAAGGAAGGGCTGTCGGCGGATCTGCGCGACATCATCGAGCGCACGCTGGCCTGATCCAGAGCATGGAGGAATTCAGGCGAGGCCGACCTGACCTGAATTCTGTCATGTTCCAGAATGCGGCGGCTTTTCCGGGAGCCGCCGTTTGGCAAGCGCGATATGCGCATCCAATTCAGCAGCCTTTTAGCCGAATTTTAATCTTTTTCGCCCGCGCCACTGGACAAGGCGAATCAGCTTTGATTCTTTAGTGACGATTCGGAAGTACGGCGTATGCCGGATCAGCTACCAGGAAACGGGATTTGGGGAGCCATTTATGGCAAAGGCGGACGCGTGGGGCGCGCCCGATGAGACTGCTTTTGGCCGTCGCAGGCAAGCGCGTGGCGCTGGCTTGTCGGGCAATGCACGTCTTATCGCCGAGCCCGCCTACCGTCGGCTCCTTGCCGCCGAGCCCTTGCTCCGCCGCTCGATACCGACGCTGATCGTCATCTTCCTGATCGTCGTTGCCGGCACACGTGTCCTGTCGATGATGGCCTTGCGCGACGACGTCGAACGCAACGCCAAGGCGATCCTGGCGCTCTCAGCCGGCGAATTGGTCAACTCGCTGATGGTGGGTGCTACGGCCGACGTACCGCTCGCCGCCGCAAGCCAGGACCTGCTCGAACGCACCAGCCAGCAAGGCACGCTAAGCCGCAGCCACGTCATTGCGCTGACCGACCAGAACTTCCGCGTCATTGCGGTGAGCCCGCGGTCGACTGGTTGGCAAGGCCAGGCCCTCGACGCCATCGTCTCAGGCGGGCAACCGCTGTTCATGTTCGGTGACCGCGCCGGTGTGATGGAAGTTCGCATCGGTGGCCAGGACTGGCTGGCGGCAGTGAGCCTCGCCGACGGCAAGCGCGCAGCCGCTGCCGCCCTTGTCCCGCAAGAAGCGGTCTTCGCCGAATGGCGCAAGACGGTGTCGCTCAACGTCGCGCTGTTTGTGATGACAGCCGGCATCCTGATCCTCATCCTCTACGCCTATTTCAGCCAGGCGGCGCGCGCCCAGGCCGCCGATGGCATCTATCTCGAAGCGCATGAACGCATCGACCTCGCCCTTGTGCGCGGCAAATGCGGCCTGTGGGACTGGGACATGGTGCGCGGCAAGATGTACTGGTCGGGCTCGATGTATCAGCTGCTCGGCTATGAGGCCTGCGAGGCCATGCTGTCATTCGGCGAAGTGGCACGCATCATCCACCCCGAAGACGGCGACCTGTTCGAGCTCGCCAACCAGGTGGTGGCGCGCGAAGTCGACCATATCGACCGCGTGTTCCGCATGCGCCATGCCGATGGCCGCTGGGTGTGGATGCGCGCCCGCGCCCAGGTTATCGATCCCGAGGCGCCCGAAATCCAGATGACGGGCATTGCCGTCGACATTACCGAGCAGCGCCACCTCGCCTTGCGCTCGGAGGCTGCCGACCAGCGGCTGCGGGCGGCAATCGAAAACATCACCGAGTCCTTCGTGCTTTGGGATGCCAACGGCCGGCTGGTGATGTGCAATTCCAAGTATCAGCACGACAACGGCCTGAACGACCGCGACGTGCTGCCGGGCACAGCGCGTCAAGACCTCGAAGAGCGCATGGTCGCCTTCGCTTCGGAGCGGCGGCTGGCCAGCGCCAATGGCCCCCGCGCGGGTGCGACCTATGAACGCCAGCTGGCCGACGGGCGCTGGCTGCAGGTCAACGAACTGACCACGCGCGATGGCGGCCTAGTGTCGGTCGGGTCCGACATCACCCAGATCAAGCAGCACCAGGACAAGCTGATGGAAAGCGAACGGCGCTTGATGGCGACGATCCACGATCTCAGCCTGGCGCGGCGCTCGGAAGAAGAGCGTTCGCACGAACTGGTCGAGCTCAACCGCAAATACATGAAGGAAACCGAGCGCGCCGAGGCGGCCAACCGCGCCAAGTCGGAATTCCTCGCCAACATGTCGCATGAGCTTCGTACCCCGCTCAATGCGGTCATCGGCTTTTCGGAGCTGATGGAAGGGCGCCTGTTCGGACCGATGGGTTCGCCGCGCTACGAGGAATATGCCCGCGACATCAATTCCAGCGGCAAGTATCTTCTGGGCGTCATCAACGACATTCTCGACATGTCGAAGATCGAGGCTGGCCAGTTTTCGATGGACCGCGAGGAGATCGATCTTTGCCCGCTGATCCGCGAGACTGTTCGGGTGGTTTCGCTACAGGCTGCGCAAAAGTCGATCACCGTGGAGACGCAGATCGCCGATTCCATGACGCTGTTCGCCGACCGCCGGGCGGTCAAGCAGATCGTCATCAACCTTTTGTCGAACGCGGTGAAGTTCACCGGCGAGGGCGGACGCATTTCGGTCCGGGCGCGCAATGCTTCGGGCGCMCTGACGCTCAGCATAGAAGACAATGGCTGCGGCATCCCGAAACATGCGCTGGGCAAGCTCGGCCGCCCGTTCGAGCAGGTGCAGAACCAATTCTCGAAAAACCACGCCGGCTCGGGCCTGGGCCTCGCCATCTC
>NZ_JBFUKO010000599.1:0-3243 GCF_056400805.1 Aminobacter sp. P4_H6_2 | reverse complement strand
GCCGTGTGGGATGCCGCGCGCTACCTGGTCAACTACAAGGGCATGACCGACACCTTCCTGAAGGGCCAGATGCAGACGCATCAGGCGTTCTGGCCGTCGGGCTTCCCCGGCTCGCTCAATGAGACGCCCTACACCTACGATCCGGCCAAGGCCAAGAAGATCCTGGCTGATGCCGGCATCAAGACGCCGATCAACGTTACGCTCGACGTCATCAACTCGACGCCGTTCACCGACATGGCGCAGTCGCTGCAGGCGAGCTTCGCCGAGGCCGGCATCAACTTCAACATCATCCCGGGCACAGGCTCGCAGGTGATCACCAAGTACCGTGCCCGCACCCATGAGGCGATGCTGCTCTACTGGGGCCCCGATTTCATGGACCCGCACTCCAACGCCAAGGCTTTTGCCTACAACGAAGACAATTCCGACGCCCACTACCAGTCGACCACGACGTGGCGGAACGGCTGGGCCGTGCCGGAAGAGCTGAACAAGGCGACCAAGGCGGCACTTGCCGAGCCTGACCAGGCAAAGCGCAACGCCATGTATGTCGACCTTCAGAAGAAGGTGCAGGAGAAGTCGCCGATCGTCATCATGTTCCAAGCCGCTACCCAGGTGGCGCGGGCGAAGAACGTCGAAGGCTACGTCAACGGCGCGACCTCCGACTTCGTTTACTACCGTCTCGTCAAGAAGAACTGACGAACCGACAGCTACCGGGACCGCTCCTTGCGGGCGGTCCCATTCCCCCTCCCCAACTCCAAGAAGGCAGAGACAATGTACGAAGAGCGGATGGCGCGGCTGCGCGAGCGCATGGCAGAAACCGGGACCGACCTTGTGGTCGTCGGCCCCTCTTCGCACCTTGTCTGGCTTGCCGGCATGTCGCCACATGGCGACGAGCGCCCGGTGCTGCTGATCGTCGCCAAGGACCATGCCGGCTTCCTGATGCCCGGACTCAATGTCGACAGCCAGCGCCCCTACACCAAGCTGCCATTCTATCCCTGGAGCGACGCCGACGGCCCTGGGGCAGCACTTGCCGAGCTGCTCAAGGATTGCGGCGCTGAGCGTGGCAACCTCAAGATCGCCCTCGACGAAACCATGCGCGCCGATTTCGCGCTGCTGGTAATCGACGCCTTGCCCGGAGCCGAGCGTGGCTTCCTCACCGATACGGTGAGCTTCCTGCGCGGCCAGAAGGACGAGGCCGAATACGCGCTGCTCAAGATGAACGCGGTGCTCAATGACGGCGCAATGAAGGCTGGCTTCGCAGCCCTCAAGGAAGGCGTGACCGAGCTGGAAGTGGCGCAGGCCATCCGCGACTTCTACGCCGCCAATGGCGCCAAGCCGGAGTTCACCAGCGTCTGCTTCGGCGAGAACGGTGCCTTCCCGCATCACCACACCGGCGACCGCAAGCTCAAGGCCAACGAGGCGGTGTTGATCGACATCGGCGGCCGCAAGGACGGCTACCCCTCCGACATGACGCGGGTTGGCGTGTTCGGTGAGAAGCCGGAAGGCTTCGATGAGGTTCATGGCGTTCTGGAGCGCGCCGTGCAGGCAGCGATCGCCGCCGCCAAGCCGGGTGTCGCCGCCAAGGAGGTCGACAAGGCCGCACGCGACGTGATTGCAGCCGCAGGCTATGGCGACTTCTTCCTGCACCGCACGGGCCACGGCCTCGGCATCGATATCCACGAGCCGCCTTACATCACCGGCACGTCGGAGACGATCCTGACTGAAGGCAACGTCTTTTCGATCGAACCGGGTATCTATCTGCAGGGCCGTTTTGGGCTCAGGCTTGAAGAGATCGTGATCCTGCGCGGCAATCGTGCGGAAGTGCTGTCCGATCTGCCGCGTGACGCGTTCCGCGTGAAGGCCTGACCACGCTGGGCGGGCAGCCTGGCGGC
Organism: Aminobacter sp. P4_H6_2; assembly: GCF_056400805.1. Classification (NCBI taxonomy): domain Bacteria; kingdom Pseudomonadati; phylum Pseudomonadota; class Alphaproteobacteria; order Hyphomicrobiales; family Phyllobacteriaceae; genus Aminobacter; species Aminobacter sp. P4_H6_2. Next base: position 1,354 of record NZ_JBFUKO010000599.1, on the reverse strand, counting down.
ACCGCCCAGCAAACCTTTTATCGCATCGGCATTCTCAAGGGGCCGCGGTCTGACCGCGGCCCTTCTGTGTTTTGGTGCGTGCCTCGAGGCTCGCTTGGCTTTTGCACAGATACGGCACAAAAAAGAAAAGCCGGGCGAACCCGGCTTTTCACGTATTACATCGGCTGCAGAGCGATCAGTTGACCGCGTCCTTGAGGCCTTTGCCAGCCGAGAACTTCGGTACCGTACGAGCCGGGATCTTCACTTCGGCGCCGGTCTGCGGGTTGCGGCCAGTCGACTCTGCGCGCTGCGACACGGTGAAATTTCCGAAACCGACAAGCCGGACGTCGCCGCCGCTCTTCAGTTCGCCGGTGATGACGGAAAAAACAGCGTCGACAGCGGACTGCGCGTCACCCTTGGAGAGCTTGGAAGCCTCGGCGACGGCGGACACTAGTTCGTTCTTGTTCATTCAAATTCCCTTCCATGAGAAAACCGGGACATAAGACTCAGCCGGTAGGACACGGACTGTAGAAAAAAGCGCAGCCACAACCAAGTCGAAAAGGCTCACAAAGCCCGGAATTCCGGGGTTTTTCACATGAAAAAGCCGGGCGTGTGCCCGGCTTTTTCGTTTTTCAGTGCAACTTTAGATGCGACTTAATGAGCAAAGCCCTTACCGGCATCGTCGCCAGCGTCCGACTTGGACGCAGGCACGTCGACCGGCTCAGTCCATTCGATCGGCTCGGGCATGCGCACCAGGGCGTGCTTGATCACCTCGCCCATGCGGCTGACCGGGATGATCTCCATGCCRCTCTTCACGTTTTCCGGAATCTCCGCCAGATCCTTGGCGTTTTCTTCCGGAATCAGCACCTTCTTGATGCCGCCGCGAAGCGCTGCAAGCAGCTTCTCCTTGAGGCCGCCGATCGGCAGTACCCGACCACGCAAGGTGATCTCGCCCGTCATCGCGATATCAGCCTTCACCGGGATGCCGGTCATTACCGACACGATCGCAGTCGCCATTCCAACGCCGGCCGAAGGGCCGTCCTTGGGCGTAGCACCCTCCGGCACGTGCACGTGGATGTCGCGCTTGTCGAACAGCGGCGGCTCGATACCGAAATCGATGGCGCGGCTGCGGACATAAGATGCCGCCGCCGAGATCGACTCCTTCATGACTTCACGCAGGTTGCCGGTGACGGTCATGCGGCCCTTGCCGGGCATCATCACGCCTTCGATCGTCAGCAACTCGCCGCCGACCTCTGTCCAGGCAAGCCCCGTGACCACGCCGACCTGATCGTCGGCTTCGACCTGGCCGAAGCGGTAACGCGGCACGCCGAGATACTCGTCCAAGTTGGCGGCGGTGACCTTCACCGACTTCTTC
>NZ_JBFUKO010000598.1:0-3253 GCF_056400805.1 Aminobacter sp. P4_H6_2 | reverse complement strand
ACATGAGGCTTATTACGCTCGAATTTACCTTTTGCCATGTGAGGTCTCCATTCTTGCTAGCCCGATAAGGGCGTTGAATTAATAAAACGCTGCAATTCGCTGGAATTACGCGTATTTCTTCTGAACTTCCTGTGCGACCGCAGTCGGAACCGCCTCATAGTGGTCGAACTGCATCGTGTACTGGGCGCGGCCCTGTGACATCGAGCGCAAGCTGTCCACGTACTTGAACATGTTGGCCAGCGGCACCATCGCGTTAACGACGACGGCGATACCACGGCTTTCCTGGCCCTGGATCTGGCCACGACGGCTGTTCAAGTCGCCAATGACGTTGCCGACATAGTCTTCCGGCGTCACGACTTCGACCTTCATGATCGGCTCGAGCAGCTGGACACCCAGCTTCGGAGCAGCTTCGCGAAGGCAGGCGCGACCGGCGATTTCGAAGGCCAGCACCGAGGAGTCGACATCGTGGTAGGCACCGTCGATGAGCGTCGCCTTGACGCCGATCATCGGGAAGCCTGCGAACGGGCCCGAAGACAGAACGCTGCGGAGACCCTTGTCGACACCGGGGATGTATTCCTTCGGAACCGCACCACCGACGATCTTCGATTCGAAGACGAAATCTTCGCCCTCGGGGTTCGGCTCAAACACGATCTTCACGCGAGCGAACTGGCCCGTACCACCCGACTGCTTCTTGTGGGTGTAGTCCTGCTCGTGGGTGCGGGTGATCGTCTCGCGATACGCAACCTGCGGAGCGCCGACGTTCGCCTCAACCTTGAACTCGCGACGCATGCGGTCGACGATGATGTCGAGATGCAGCTCGCCCATGCCGGAGATGATGGTCTGACCCGACTCTTCATCCGACTTGACGCGGAACGAAGGATCTTCAGCAGCCAGGCGGTTGAGCGCGAGTCCCATCTTTTCCTGGTCGCCCTTGGTCTTCGGCTCGATGGCGATCTGAATGACCGGCTCGGGGAATTCCATGCGTTCGAGGATGACCTGGTGCAGCGGATCGCAAAGCGTGTCGCCGGTGGTCGTTTCCTTGAGGCCGGCCAGAGCGACGATGTCGCCGGCGAAAGCCTCTTCAATGTCGGAGCGCGAGTTCGAGTGCATCTGCAGCATACGGCCGAGACGCTCTTTCTTGCCCTTGACGGTGTTTTCGAGCGACGCGCCCTTGACCACCTTGCCCGAGTAGATGCGGCAGAAGGTCAGCGAGCCAACGAACGGATCGTTCATGATCTTGAAGGCGAGCATCGAAAGCGGCTCGCTGTCGTCAGCATGACGCTCGATCTCAGCTTCGGTCTTGGCATCGATGCCCTTGATGGCCGGAACGTCGAGCGGCGACGGCAGGAAGTCACCAACGCCATCAAGCAGCGGCTGAACGCCCTTGTTCTTGAAGGCCGAGCCGCAGAACATCGGGAAGAACTTGACGGCGATGGTGCCCTTGCGGATCAGCGCGCGCAGTTCGTCGTTCGACGGCATCTTGCCTTCGAGGTAGTTCTCAAGAGCCGTCTCGTCCATTTCGACGGCGGCCTCAATCATCTTGTCGCGGAATTCTGCGGCCTTTTCCTTGAGGTCGTCCGGGATCTCGACGATGTCCCAGGCAGCACCCAGGCTCTCATCGCGCCAAACCAGCGCGTTCATCTCGATAAGGTCGACAACGCCCTTGAACTCCGATTCAGCGCCAATCGGCAGCTGGACGGCGACAGCAGTGGCGCCGAGGCGCGACTTGATCATGTCATAAGAGCGATAGAAATCGGCGCCGATCTTGTCCATCTTGTTGCAGAAGATCATGCGCGGGACGTTGTACTTGTCCGCCTGGCGCCACACGGTCTCGGTCTGCGGCTCAACACCGGCATTGGCATCGAGCAGCGCGATGGCGCCGTCGAGAACGCGCAGCGAACGCTCGACTTCGATGGTGAAGTCGACGTGGCCGGGGGTGTCGATGATGTTGAAGCGACGCCCCAAGCCATCACGGCCCTTCCAGAAGGTAGTGGTCGCAGCAGACGTGATCGTGATGCCGCGTTCCTGCTCCTGCTCCATCCAATCCATGGTGGCAGCGCCGTCATGGACTTCGCCGATCTTGTGCGACTTGCCCGTGTAATAAAGGATGCGCTCGGTGGTCGTGGTCTTGCCGGCGTCGATATGCGCCATGATACCAAAATTACGGTAGTCTTCGATCTTATATTCGCGGGCCATGGGAGGTGCCTCTCAGTCGTTCGTTCGCGCTATTACCAGCGGTAGTGCGCGAAGGCGCGGTTGGCTTCCGCCATCTTGTGGGTGTCTTCACGCTTCTTCACGGCGGTGCCGCGGTTGTTAGCCGCATCCATCAGCTCGCCGGAGAGGCGGTCGACCATGGTGGTCTCGTTGCGGTTGCGGGCGGCAGTGATCAGCCAGCGAATGGCGAGTGCCTGACGGCGCTCAGGACGCACGTCAACCGGAACCTGGTAGGTAGCGCCGCCGACACGACGCGAACGCACTTCCACATGCGGCGCGACATTGTCGAGCGCCTGATGGAAGACGGTGACCGGCTCCTGCTTGGTCTTGGCCTGAACCTGATCAAGCGCGCCGTAGACGATCGTTTCAGCGATCGACTTCTTGCCGTCATACATGACGGCGTTCATGAACTTGGTAACAACCAGATCGCCGAACTTGGGATCCGGGTTGATCTCGCGCTTTTCTGCACTGTGACGACGTGACATAGCTTTGTCTCTCAACCTTGAACCGACGCCTTAACACGCGGAGAACCTCGCGCAGCGCCCGAATTGCAGAACCCGAATTACTTCGGACGCTTGGCACCGTACTTCGAACGGCGCTGCTTGCGGTTCTTCACACCCTGYGTGTCGAGCACGCCGCGGATGATGTGATAACGCACGCCCGGAAGATCCTTCACACGACCGCCGCGGATCATAACCACGGAGTGCTCCTGAAGGTTATGGCCTTCGCCGGGGATGTAGCCGATCACTTCAAAACCATTGGTCAGGCGGATCTTTGCGACCTTACGCAGAGCCGAGTTCGGCTTCTTAGGCGTCGTCGTATAGACACGCGTGCAAACGCCCCGCTTCTGCGGGTTGGCCTGCATGGCCGGCACCTTGTTGCGCTTCACCGGCGCTATGCGCGGCTTGCGGATCAGCTGGTTGACGGTAGGCATTAAACCCTCTTGTCTCTCAATTCCGTGTCTCAAGCCCGTTCAGGGCAGCTTCAAGCGCAAAATCCATACGCGAATTCGGGCCACAAACCGCGATCTGCGGTCTTG
>NZ_JBFUKO010000597.1:0-3258 GCF_056400805.1 Aminobacter sp. P4_H6_2 | reverse complement strand
CTCAGAAACCTGAGTTTGCGCGAGGTCAATCTTGATCCTCTATGGAGCGCAGCGCTTTTGCTGCGAAAGCCGGCCCGCTTGGAGCCATCGGAGACCCAAAGGCCTCTCGAACACTTAGACGTTATTCCATCAATCCGTAGGCGTCAACCAGGGCCGCGGAAATTGCCGCAACCGACATCTGCTTGGTCATGGCTTGCCGTCGCAGATAGTCGTACGCCTCGTTGGCGCGCAGCTTGCGCTGCGTCATCAAGATGAGCTTGGCCTGCTCGATCTGGCGTGAGGCGTGCAGAGTCTCCTCCAGCTTCGCCACCTTGTTGAGCAGCCGCCGCTCGTAGCTAAATATGTTGCGCGCCAGAGCAAGGTTGGACAGTATCGCCGCCGGCTGGCACGGTTTGACCAGCACCGCCTGGGCGTTGGAAAGCCTGAGCACGTCGACTGGCACACCCCTGTCGCCGTCCACGACCGCCACGACGGGCACCGGTGGCGCCCCGGAAAGCCACGGCGCAGCTGCTAGCACTTCGGCGTCGATTGCCACGAGCGCGAAGTCGAACCCGATCGGCGGCAGCGCTGGCGCGGGCCAGGCCATCTCCACACGGCAACCAACCCGCCTGACCTCGCGCAGGACACCCTCGCCTCCACCGTCACGGGGATGGACAAGAAGCACTGTCGACTGGCGCAATTCGGCCTGCACGCCTCCCGATCCGCGAGTCGCCCTCGGCTGGGCACCGCTGGCACGCTGCGAGCCATCGGCGGCCGAACCATGGGAACCATTTGAAACGTTCGGGCCGCTCATGACCGATCCTCGTTGGCGCAGTTCTCCGGCAAATTGCTCACCCTCAGGTCACGAGAAATGGGTCTGGCCTAAGAGCGACCATCGATTCACGCAGTATGTCGAACCGGCCGTGGTCGTCAGCCTTACCGATCCGCGTCCAAAGCTCGGCATGACTATTCTTGTAGTCGATGCCTATCCGCCCCTGAGGGGCTGCCATCTCGCGGCCGAGCACCGCCGGACGCAAGGTATCGGTATCCATGCTGTTCGTCTCGGCGACGGCCTGGGCAAAGAGGTGAACCTGAAAATATGCAGCCTCAGCACACATGTTGGTCGACTCATCTTGGCCAAAACGCTGCTTGAAGAGGCGAACGAAGCGGTCGTTCTCCTCATTCTCCACGCTCTCGAAATAGGTCGCAGCGGTGATGTGCCCGGCACCGACGTCTCGTCCCATGAGGCGCAGTTCCGCCTCGCAGGTGTTCAAGCTGCCGATGGGCATGTTGTCCGGGCTAAATCCTGCGTCGGCATAGGCCCGGTAAAAGTGGGAGATCGCTTGGCCAACGATGGTCGAAAAGATGACATCCGGCTTGTTGTCGCGAAGTTCGCGGATGATCGGACGGAAATCGTTCGGACTTGCCCCGAAACTCAAATACTCCTCACCGACAATTGTGCCGCCCTGGCCACGGACCAGATCGCGCACGATCCGGTTGGTTCGGCGGGGGTAACAATAGTCGGTGCCCAGCAGGTAGAACCGGTTGCCATGGGTAGCGAGCAGATAGTTGATAAGCTCGATGGTGTTCTGGTTGGGCRACGACCCGGTGTAGATGATGTTGGGCGAGAATTCGAAGCCCTCATAGCGCGTCGGATACCAGAGCAGTGCGTTGACGCGTTCCACCAGTGGCAGCACGGCCTTGCGGCTTGTCGAGGTGTAGCAGCCGAAGATCGTGGTGACGCGATCCTCGATCAAAAGCTTCCGCGCGTAGTGGGAATAGAGTTCGGTGCTGGATGTCGGATCATAGATGATCGGCACGATCTCGCGGCCATTGATGCCACCCGCCGCGTTGATTTCGGCGATGCCCAGCATGGTGCCCTTGAGCTGCGTCTCCTCGATCGCCCCGGTGTCACCGGATTGCGAGAAGAGGACGCCGACGCGCCATGGCTCGCCCGTCGAGCCCATGCTCAACCGCCGCCTGTGGCAAGATGACATGCGAACATCTTATCCTCCGCCTTCCATGCCCCTCGTCGGCCGGTTTCCAGCCATGGCCGGCGCAACTTATGATGCTGCTGCCGAAAGCCACCCCTACGAGGAATTAGTTTTTCCTAACATATAAGTCCGTTGGGACCAATCGAAAACGGGCTACTATCCTTGCTGAACTACACGCGCCCGTGGCAGCTAATTGCTCTCCAACGATCGTGTGTATGACTGAGGTGACACCGAAACGCAGGTCGGTGCCATCTGCAACATGAGCGAAGAGATGGTCCGGCACTACGGTCGAGAGGTCCGCACAAGGGTTCTGGCGCGCGATGGAATGAAGCATTTGGAGTCACGCTGGAGCGAGGTTCGTCAGCCTGCGCTGGAACAAGAACAGAACGCGAATTGGAAACCAAACGTCAAGATTGGGAACCGTTGGCAACGCGACACGTTGGCCAATCAGCGGAAAAAAGAATGATTTCCGTGCGTTAGTGGTTTGCGCGACCGAGATCGAACTTCTGCCCCCTGATTAAGTGGCATCTCGCGGCCGATCCATGCGCTACGCGAATTTAGCGCCATGGAATTCATTCCGGGTTCGGCCTCGCACGTGACAGCATTGAGCTTTCCGGCCACGCCCGCGAGTGAGGCCCCTGCGTAGTCGATAGCGCCGCAAGCAAATTACAAACTTGGGCGAATGCCTCCTGCTCAGCCTTGAGGGGTACCCGATCTCACTGGCGGCCACCTCGAAGAGTGCTTGTCGGGCGTCGAGCTCAGCTTCGGCCTTGGCGCGCAGATCGGCCATGTTTATGCAATCGCCGACAATCCGGTCGAGCCCCTCCTTCGAACTGATGAAGACATCAATAGCGCGGCAAGCGAAACTGCGAAGCCAGCGTCGGCTACGCGCATCCACTTCCAGTTGGAATGGTGAGTGCCCTGGATTCTCAAAGAAGGCATCCAGCGAACCGAAAACCTGCACACTCCGCGCGCGGGTAATCGGAATGAGGAGAATGCGCCGGGCGCTGCATACATAGCGGAATTCTGTCCGGCCGCCGGGCCGGTATTAACAACGGCCATGTGGCCCCGGCAGAACTTCAAGCCTTTTCCGAAATCCGCAACAAATGCGCCGCGCGCGTCTCTATGACCCCGCGGATGACTTTCAGGATTTCATGTGTAATGCCCGCCTCCTCGAATTCCGCCAGTAGCTTGTCGGCCTGCCCCCCAATGCGCCCTGCCAGTTCGGTCATGTCCTTGACCAAAAGGCGCTGCGCGCCGCGCGTGTCCGGGACGAGCGCGAGCC
>NZ_JBFUKO010000596.1:0-3267 GCF_056400805.1 Aminobacter sp. P4_H6_2 | reverse complement strand
GCATACGCCCGTTTGGCCGATCTTTTTGTGCGCGCAATGGGGCAGATAGACTGCCTTGTCGGATGTGTCGGGACAGGCGGGTCTCTGTGCGGTACCGGCACTTTCTTGCGATCGGTGTTTCCTGATCTGAAGATTATCGCGGTCGACACGCATCGCAGCATTTTGTTTGGACAGCCGCTCGGGAAACGAGTGCTGCGAGGCCTGGGAAATAGCGTCTTACCCAAGAATGTTCGCCACGAGCTGATAGATGAAATTCACTGGGTTGGGGCATATCCGGCATTCCATGCTGCCCACCACTTGTTCCGACAGCATGGCATATTCATGGGCCCAACCAGTGGTGCCTCCGCACTGGTTGGGCAGTGGGTGAGCAAAACCAACCCCGACGCACGGGTCGCTGTGATCATGCCGGACGAAGGGCATCGGCATTCCGATACAGTTTACAGCGATATTTGGCTTGCCACACTGCCTGGTTGGAGAACTCCGGCATACGACGCTCCAACGAGAATCTCCAAAATTGAGCCCAGATCAGAGGCTGCTTGGACACGTTTTGACTGGCGACGGCGCAGCCTTGATGAAGTGATGCGCCTCCAGCAAAATATGCGCTGACGATGCGTTTCGCGTGTCACACCTGACCGTCCTGCGTAGGGGAATGTCGCGTCACTGACCGGCTTTTCAAGAACCAGTTCCAGGCATCAGCGGTCGTGGCGAACGTCTCATGGCGCGTTTGCGGATCGGTAGACCGATCGAGATCCTTGAGACCCCCAGCAGTAGCAACTGCAACGACCCTATCCCCGGCGGCTATTACCTTACGATCGGCCAGTGTCCTTATCGCCATGAGAGGGGTAACCGATGCCAGTTCTGCGAAAATTCCTTCGCCCCTAGCCAGGCGGGACTGCATCTCCATTAGTCCATCGTTGGATACCGGCACAGCATGTCCTGACGATTCTCGGAGTGCTCTAAGCGCCTGGAAGGTACTTCGCGAAGTACCAATCGACACGGCGAGAGCGTCGAAGCAAACTCTTTGTTCCGGAATGTGGTCCGACCCTTCTGCGAGTGCGGTCGACAGAGAGCCATGAACCTCTGCCGCCACCATTTTTGGTAACCGGTCTATGAGGCCAGCGTAAAACAGCTCCTTGAAACCAGCCCATACGCCTGACAAAGCGTCGCCATAGCAGACCGGCATGACGCACCAGTCCGGAACATCACCCGATCCTTGTTCGATGATTTCGTAAGCGATCGTCTTGTAGCCCTCGATAGCAAGTGGATGACTACCAACGACAGGCGCGCTGAAAGGAGACGTGACAAACCATCCAAACCGCTCTTGGGCCTCAGCAAGGAATTTCCACCTGTCCTGCTTGTTGGTCAGCGAAAGGACAGTGGCGCCGTGCCTCCTGATCTGGGACAGCATTGGGCTGGCCGTGCCTGCAAATGTTGCTACAACACAACCTATACCCGCTCGTGCTGCGTAGGCGGCAAGCGACGCACCGGCATTGCCTGATGACGCTGTGGCAACCAGCTTTGCGCCCTGCGCGCGCGCAATTGAGACCGCTACCGTCGAGAACCTGTCCTTGTACGACCATGTCGGATTGCGGCTCTCATCCTTGATGAACAGGTTAGCCACCCCCATCGATGAACCGATCCGCGGACAAGAGATCAGGGGCGTCTGCCCTTCACCCAGGGTGACGATGTCCTCGGGCGCGCACGGCAGCCATTGGCCATACTTCCACAATGACGAACGACCGTACTGGTCACCTGCAACAGCACTGCTAATCGCTGACTGTCCATAGATGGGCGCCAGATTGGCAGGGGCGACCGGCGCGCAGAACGGACAGCCCTTGGAGTCGATCGTCAGTGCTGCGGGAAAATGCGCGTCGCACCTGATGCAGGAATAGCCCTCTATGCCCCTCACGCCTGGAACCCTACGAAAGGCTTGGCGGTGCCTGCGGTTGCAATAGCTAGATCTTGCGAAAAAAGCCGGATGTCCTTGCTGTAGGGCTGTTTGGCATTGTCTTCAGACAAGGCGTATCTGACCTTCCGAGGTTGAGTGGCCTGCTTCATCATTCCTCTCAAGGCTGTGAGTTTATCCAAGTTCGATTTGAAACAGGCATGCCGGTTGAAGTCAATCAAAATGACTCCTAAAGTGTGCCATTCTATAATGATCACGGAGGTGCTGCGCTATCATGGATTTACGTTGTCGTCTGGGCGTGAATGTGCGTCGGCTACGCAAAGAACGCGACCTGTCGCAAGAACGTCTGTCGCTCCTCTCGGGCCTCTCACGCGCCTATGTGAGCAGCGTTGAGACCGGCCGCCGAAATGCAACACTGGATACGCTGGAAATCCTCGCACGGACTCTTGGAGTCGAAGGCTGGGAGCTGATCGCGACAGTTGCCGGGGTGGACGCGGATGCTGGGCCCTATCACGACAGCGATGCGAGAGACTGATGCCTGCTCGTTCAAAGAACAGATAAAATGTGGCTATTGATCGCGTTGCTTATTTGGCGATTTGGTAAGTTTGATTTATCGATTAAGTAATACTTCGGTTAAGTTTTATTTTATACATCACGTATAATGATTTAATTCTCTACGCTATTCAGCGCGAGGAGTCCTGCGATACCGATCGAAGAAGAAGTACCAATCCTCGGGAGTGCCGCTGCGGAGATCTTGGAGATCAAGACGACGGCAGGGGTCTTGAAAATGCTCCAAACGAAAAAATCGGCGCAAACAAGGTCTCGCAAGCCGTATCGAAAGCAATGGTCTTTGGAGAAATACAGGCAGTCAATGACCATATTTGGCGATAGCGACGAAGACCCCGACCAAATACAAACGGACAGGAGGTCGCCATGGGTCGTATCCTCGTTGTCGATTGGTCAAATAGACAGCTCTATCAACAACAGCTAGAGCGACATTTTCGGCTGCGTCATGAAATCTACGTGGTCGAACGACGGTGGCAGGCACTTGGGCGCCCCATCGACATCGAAATGGACGCGTTCGATACGGAGCATGCAGTCTATCTCCTTGCCGTCGATAGCTCTGGCGACGTCATAGGCGGGTCCAGGATGGTGCCTACGACCCAGCCACATCTGCTTGGCAACGTCTTTCCACAACTTGCCAATGGCACGCCCCCTCGCGCTCCTGACATCTATGAGTGGACCCGCTTCTTCATCGCATTTCCCTACCGGAGAACAGGCACGTCCGCGCGCCTAGCCGGAGAAGTGCTTTGCGGCTTGCTTGAGGCGAGCCTGAGGTTCGGAATTCGAAAGATCAGCGT
>NZ_JBFUKO010000595.1:0-3293 GCF_056400805.1 Aminobacter sp. P4_H6_2 | reverse complement strand
GTACAGGTCAGGAGTATGGCCATGTCGTCAGACGCCTATGTGAACCGTGTCGCAACCGCTGTGCCCGAACACGAGGTGCATCGATTTTTTCTCGATTTTGCGGCCTCACTGCTCACCGACGACCCGCGGCGCCAGGCAATTTTCGCTCGTATGGCCGACAAGGCAGGCATTGAACACCGCTATTCATGCTTTGCCCCCACCACCGATCCCAACGGCGCGATGCTCGACGTCGGCGAAGTCTTTGCTCGCGGCGCTTTTCCCGGGACGCGCAAGCGCATGGAGATGTTCGAAGCTGCTGCGCCCCAGCTCGCGCAACAGGCCATAGACCGTCTCCTGGTTGGCGAGGACCGTGGCCGCATCACGCATCTTCTTGTTACGACATGCACAGGTTTTTCCGCCCCAGGTATCGATCTCGATCTCGTGGCGATGTGCGGGCTGCCGACATCCGTCGAGCGCACGATGATAGGCTTCATGGGTTGTTATGCGGCTATCAGCGCCCTGAAGCTCGCGCGCCACATCGTTCGGTCGGACCCCAAGGCCCGGGTTCTTGCCGTAAACATCGAAGTCTGCACGCTCCATCTCAACGAGACCACCGATTTGGAGAAGTTGCTTTCATTCTGTCTTTGGGGCGATGGTTGCGCAGCAGCACTTGTCACATCCGAGCCCCACGGAATCCGCCTCGAAAGTTTCCACGCGGTCGTGGCTGCGGACAAACGGGATTTGATGACCTGGGGCATCCACGACAACGGTTTCGAGATGTTCCTTTCCGGCCAGGTTCCAGCCGCCATCCACGAAGCCTTGACCAGCAATGTCAACGACATCCTGGCGCACGCCTCAATTAGGGATGTCGGCCTTTGGGCTGTACACCCGGGTGGACGGTCTGTTCTCGACGCAGTCGAACGGGCGCTGGGCCTCGGCCCGGAAGCATTGAATGCTTCGCGCCAAGTGCTTCGGGAGTACGGCAACATGTCGTCGTCCACAGTGATGTTTGTCGTAGAAAAAATGCTCCGTGGAAGCCGCTCGGGACTGCTGGGCTGCGCCATGGCCTTTGGGCCCGGGCTGACGGCGGAGACCATGATGTTCCAAACGGTCAACTGAGCAACACATGTCGACAGAACTCACATGTCGTCGGATCGCACCTGAAATTCTCGACGACCTTTCAGCCGACGACCCGAGGGCGATAGCCTCCAGACATGACCTCATTCGCATCAACGCGCTGATGTTTCATGTTGGGATGATGGTTCGGCTGCTTCGGCGACATGTCTCGGTGCCGCCAGCGCATATCCTCGAGATAGGAGCCGGTGACGGCACATTCATGCTGAAGGTCGCGCGCAGGCTGGCGACGTACTGGCCTCGGGTTAAGCTGACGCTACTAGACCGCGTCGACCTCGTTACCCGAGACCGCCGGGAAGACTTTGCAAAGCTTGGCTGGCAGGTGGAACCCGTGACGGCCGACGTGTTCGAGTGGTTGGCTCGTGAGGACCATCCTTGTTTTGAGGTCACTACGGCAAATCTGTTCCTGCATCATTTCACGGATGCGGACCTGGCTACGTTACTCTTGAAGCTGCGACCGCAAACAAGTGTGTTCCTCGCTACGGAGCCGCGCCGATGCCGCCTAGCCCTGAGCGCATCCCGCCTGCTGCGGGCGATTGGCGCGAACGAGGTCACCCAGCATGATGCGCCGGCCAGCGTCCGTGCCGGATTCCGCGGAGCTGAAATATCCAGTCTGTGGCCAGATGTGCCGGGAAGCTTTGTCGAAGAGTGGCGTGCGGGACCATTCACCCATGTCTTCACAGCGACTGACATTTCGTCAGGGGCGCGCGCATGAATTACGATGCGATCGTGATTGGGGCAGGCCCCGCAGGCTCTTCCGCAGCACTGGGACTTGTCCAACAAGGTTGGACTGTAGCGATCATTGAAAGAACCGAATTCCCGCGCCGCAAGGTCTGCGGCGAATTCATCTCGGCGACCAACCTTGCCTTGTTGGACCGGTTTGGTGTGGGGGATGCTTGGCGGGCCGAGGCAGGTCCTGAAGTTCACAGCATTGGCCTGTTCGTTGCCGAGAGAATGATCGAGGCACCCATGCCGCGTACTTCGGCGGGAGGGTACGGCCGAGCCTTGGGTCGGGATCTGCTGGACACGCTGCTTCTGGACGCGGCTCGAAAGGCGGGAGCCGAAGTCTTCCAGCCATGGCATGCCGTCGAAATAGCCGCAAACGGCGAGTGCCAGGCCGTCCGGATAACGTCAGGGAACAAGGATTTGATGCTTCGCGCTCCCGTGGTCATCGCGGCACACGGGTCATGGGAGCCAGAGAAACTGCCGAGCCGATTGTCAAAGACGCACAGTCCATCTGACCTTTTCGCGTTCAAGGCCCATTTCAGCGGCGCGCAACTTCCCCAAGACTTGATGCCTCTGTTTGTCTTCCCTGGCGGCTATGGCGGCATTGTTTGGTCCGACAATGATCGCCTGTCGATCTCCTGCTGCATCCGGCGCGATGTCCTTGCAAAAGTGCGAGCCGCCTCTGGCAGCAGGCCTGCGGGAGATGTGGTGTTCAGGCATGTCGCGGCGACTTGTCGAGGCGTGGAGAACACGATCGTTGGGGCAGTGCTTGAGGGCAACTGGCTTGCTGCGGGACCAATACGACCGGGCATCCGTTCTTGCTATGAAGACGACATTTTCCGCGTTGGCAATTTGGCGGGAGAGGCACATCCAATCGTCGCCGAAGGAATCTCGATGGCGATTCAATCCGGCTGGCTGCTCGCTTCGGAACTCGCTCGCACCGGTGCCCACGACAAGGTTTTGCGAGAGAGTGCCGGGCGAAGATATTCGGCCCTGTGGCGAAGGCAGTTTCTTGTCCGCATCCATGCTGCGGGCGCTTTGGCCCGGGTCGTTGCGCGCCCGAACCTGGCAGCTGTCGCCGGATCTCTGGTGCAGAACTTTCCCGGACTTTTGACCTTTGGCGCCAAGTTGAGCGGCAAGACCAAGCGCGTTCCAGGGTTCAGCATATGAGCCAGCCCATGTAGCTCCGCTCGGCGATGTTCGAAATTCCCTGCCAGACGCAATTGCGACGGCTGRCCATATCGGCGTTTGCCAGCCCTCCTGGGAGTTGGCTCACGCAAATCAGCCTAGCCAAGTCAAGCTGATCCTGGATGCGGTGTGGGTGACCCATTCACCTCGAGAAAAACCGGGCTCGGCAACCCAGACCGGCGACATATCCGGGGTAGGCGGGGTGCGGGCGCTCGAGAGGCTTGAGAGCCGTGGGAGGGGCGTCGGCGCAGGAGTGTTGCGCGGCT
>NZ_JBFUKO010000594.1:0-3308 GCF_056400805.1 Aminobacter sp. P4_H6_2 | reverse complement strand
CCGGATCGCTCCGGCGGGGTTTTTCAGTTCACGACAATGAGCTGTTAGCTCAGTTGTTGCGGTTCTTCAGGGCTGCGCCCAGGATGTCGCCGAGCGAAGCGCCGGAGTCGGTCGAGCCGTACTGAGCGACTGCTTCCTTCTCTTCAGCGATTTCCAGCGCCTTGATCGAGACCTGCAGCTTGCGGGTCTTCTTGTCGAAGGCGATGATGCGGGCGTCTACCTTCTGGCCGACGACGAAGCGCTCTGGGCGCTGCTCGTCACGGTCACGCGACAGGTCCGAACGCTTGATGAAGGTCTCGATGCCGCTCTCGACGAGACGAACTTCGAGGCCACCATCCTTGATGCCGGTGACTTCGCAGGTGACGACGGCGTTCTTGCGCAGTTCGCCAGAGGTCGCGGCTTCGACGACGGTGTCGCGGCCGAGCTGCTTGATGCCGAGCGAGATACGCTCCTTGTCGATGTCGACGTCGAGCACCTGAGCCTTGACCATGTCGCCACGGTTGTACTCTTCGATGACCTGCTCGCCCGGACGGTTCCAGTCGAGGTCGGACAGGTGCACCATGCCGTCGACGTCGCCGTCGAGGCCGATGAACAGACCGAATTCGGTCTTGTTCTTGACTTCGCCTTCGACTTCGCTGCCGACCGGGTGGTTACGGGCGAAAGCTTCCCAAGGATTCTCGAGCGTCTGCTTGAGGCCGAGCGAGATGCGGCGCTTGGCCGGATCGACCTCGAGCACAACCACGTCGACCTGCTGGGTGGTCGACAGGATCTTGCCGGGGTGCACGTTCTTCTTGGTCCACGACATTTCCGAAACGTGGATGAGGCCTTCGATGCCCGGCTCGAGTTCGACGAACGCACCGTAGTCGGTGATGTTCGTGACGGTGCCGGTGATCTTCTTGCCGATCGGGAACTTGGTGCCGATGTCGGACCACGGATCGCTCTCGAGCTGCTTCATGCCGAGCGAGATGCGGTGGGTTTCCTGGTTGATGCGGATGATCTGCACCTTGACCGTCTGACCGATGTTGAGGATTTCGGTCGGATGGTTGACGCGGCGCCATGCCATGTCGGTGACGTGCAGCAGGCCGTCGATTCCGCCGAGGTCGACGAACGCACCGTAGTCGGTGATGTTCTTGACCACGCCCTCGACAACCTGACCCTCTTCGAGGTTCTGGACGATCTCGGAGCGCTGTTCTGCACGGCTCTCTTCGAGAACGGTGCGGCGCGACACGACGATGTTGCCGCGACGGCGATCCATCTTGAGGATCTCGAAGGGCTGCGGGTTGTGCATGAGCGGGGTGACGTCGCGGATCGGACGGATGTCGACCTGCGAACGCGGCAGGAAGGCAACAGCGCCGTCGAGATCGACGGTGAAGCCGCCCTTGACCTGGTTGAAGATGACGCCTTCGACGCGCTCACCCTTGGTGAACTTCTCTTCGAGCTTGACCCAGCTCTCTTCGCGGCGAGCCTTGTCGCGCGACAGCATGGCTTCGCCAAGCGCGTTTTCGATGCGCTCGACATAGACTTCGACGGTGTCGCCGACCTTCAGCTGGCCGTCCTTGGCCTTGGCGCCGAATTCCTTCAGCGGCACGCGACCTTCGACCTTCAGGCCGACGTCGATGATGGCCATGTCTTTTTCAATGGCCGTAACGATACCCTTGACGACCTGGCCTTCGCCCGAATGACCGTCCGAGAAGGACTCTTCGAGCAGGCTCGCGAAATCGTCGCGGGATGGATTAGCTTGTGACATTGGATCTCCTGGTGCGTCCCGGCTAGCGGGAGCGGCGCCGTGGGTTAGCGTTGCGTTGGCCTGCCGACATCCCGGGCAAAAAGCCCTTGGCCGCCCAAAGCGGCAAATCGGCGCAAGAAGAATGCGGACAGGTCGGTTAAGTGGCGAAGCCCTGAGACTTCAGCCGTATCTTCAACTTCCAAGGACCCGATCGACGATATCCCTGGCTGCGGAAAACGCGGCTTCTATATCCATTTCTGACGTGTCGAGCAAGTGCGCGTCGTCAGCAGGGCGTAATGGCGAGTCGGCGCGCCCGGTGTCACGCTCGTCGCGGCGCACGATATCGGCCAGGATGCCGGCGAAATCGGCCCTGCCGCCATTGGCCTCGATCTCGGCCAGCCGGCGCTGGGCGCGCACTTCGGCGCTGGCCGTGACGTAGAGCTTCACGTCGGCGTCGGGGCAGACCACAGTGCCGATATCGCGGCCGTCGAGCACCGCCCCTTGCGGCGAGCGCGCAAACTGGCGCTGCTTTTCGACCAGAATTTTTCTCACTTCAGGGATGACGGCGACTTTTGAGGCGGCTTCGCCGACGGCATGCGCCGAAAGCACCTTGCGGTCGAGATGGCCGAGATCGACGAGCTTTGCCGCCTCGATCGCATGGGCCACATCGTCGAGCGGCCAGCCTTTTTCGATCAGCATCTGCGCCACCGCGCGGTAGGTCAGCCCGGTGTCGAGCAAAGCGAGGTGGTAATAGTCGGCGAGCCGGCGGGCCAGCGTACCTTTGCCCGCACCCGCGGGACCGTCGATGGCGATGGTGATGGAAGTCGGCATGTCTTGGCGCGGACCCTTCGTCAGACGCCGCGCATCAGGCCGCCATCGACCTTGAGGCTCTGGCCGGTGATGTAGGCAGCACCGTCAGATACGAGGAACGCGATTGTCGCGGCGATCTCCTGGGAGGTGCCGTAGCGCTGCATCGGCACCCCAGTGCGGCGCTCGTCGGTCTGCGGCAGGCTGTCGATCCAGCCCGGCAGCACGTTGTTCATGCGGACATTGTGCGGGGCATACTGGTCGGCAAAGAGCTTGACGTAGGCGGCGAGGCCGGCGCGTGCCACGGCCGAGGTCGGGAACATCGCCGCCGGTTCGCCGACCCAGGCGGTCGAGATGTTGACGATGGCGCCGCCCTTCTGGGCGACCATAACAGGCGCAACAAGCCGCACTGCGCGCACGACGTTCATGAAATAAACGTCGAAGCCGGTGTGCCACTGCTCGTCGGTGATCTCCAAAAGCGGCGCGCGCGGGCCATGACCGGCGCCGTTGACCAGCACATCGATGCGGCCCCATTTGTCCATGGTCAGGTCGACGAAGCGCTTGAGGTCGTCGTTCGACTGGTTGGAGCCGGTAAAGCCGAGACCGCCGAGTTCCTTGGCCAGCGCCTCGCCCTTGCCCGATGAGGACAGGACGGCGACGGAATAGCCGTCAGCTGCCAGCTTGCGGGCCGCGGCAGCTCCCATGCCGCTGCCGCCGCCGACGATCATCGCTACTTTGTCAGACATATTTCTCACTCCTCCGCCTTGCCCTGGGC
>NZ_JBFUKO010000593.1:0-3320 GCF_056400805.1 Aminobacter sp. P4_H6_2 | reverse complement strand
CATAAGAGCCAGCAAAAAGGCCAGCAGGGTTGAGCCTGCAAACGCTGCCGGAATGATAATGCTCGGGATGGGAAACGACGGCGACGTTGGAACTTCTGCCTGCGACACAATTCGCGCGCTTGGCTTCAGGGACTCAGCCTCAAGATCCACCAATATACGCTCGACCTCGTCGCTTGTCATTTTACGAACGGTCGCGATCTGCTCGTTCTTGTTAATGACCTTCGGATGATTTTCACCAAGATTCGCTACGAACTCCGCTCGCTCTTGCTCAAGCCGCGCCTCTTCAGACCGAAGGGTTTGCAGGAGGGGTTGCGCTATGCTTTGTCGGAGGAAACTTACCGCACCGCCAGTCGTCAATGCACGTTCTTTGTCCGCAACCCGCTCGTCCTGCTTTAACTCGAGCGAGGATTCGACGTACATCATCGCAATTGTATTTGCGATCAATTCAGCAAGATTTGGATTTCGATTAGAGACGGTGATCCTGACGGCGAGACTCTCGCCGTTGCGTGTCACATCGTATTGAGACAATAATGTCGAAATCGCGCGATCACGCTGAATTGACAAAGCTGGAGGTTCGACCGAGGGAACAGTCGGCCGAAAAGTTCCGGCGATTTGCTTTAGACTGGCAAGAATTCCATCAGTGTTTTTCGGTTCGTCTTTGTTGCGGGCATACGGGTTGAAGCCCGGATCGATGACAAGGTCCAGCTTGTCCACGATGCGGCCGGCGAACTGTCGCGATTGCAGAACGTCMATTTCGGTTTCCGCAGCCGAACGGTCACGGTCAAGCGACTGCAGGGATGCATCGGTAGCGAACGGACGGACGTCCTTCCTTTCCAAGACTACTCCCGAGGTGGCAGTATACGTCTTCGGAAGTGTAAGCGCTGCAATTGTCGCCAGCAAAGTGCAGCCCAAAACGACCGTGGTGATCGTCCAGATGCGCCGTTTGGCCAAGCCCCACACGTCCAGCAGGCCTAATGTATGGTTGGCGTGATTAAAGACAAAAGACGTATTTTTTCGGCGCTGCAGGTCGGCAGTGAGATCACCGTTGAGAGCGTCTGAAGCCGATGTGATCATGAGTCACTAGGACATCGAGAAGGCCTATGTTCCGCTACGGCATTCTAGTGGTACATTCGGTTTGGCGCAATAATGAGAGTGGCAATTATCTCCGGACGGCCGCTCTCGACGGCGACGCGGTGCGGCTCGGCGTTCAATGGCTTCTCAAGCTGACGGCGAGGCGAGCCGAAATCGGGCGGACAAGGCTGATGTCGCGCATAGACTAAGCTCAATGCACATTTGGGAGCAATGTGGCAATATTTGCACACCGGCAAATCGAACGGTTGAGTGGCAAGTGTGAACTCTGCGCCATGTTCGCTCACCGAACAGGCGAACTAGAGCTGCAAACCGGTTCCTCGCACTGCGGTGATGGGATTCCGAAAGAGACTTAGAAAGATCCAGTAATCCACATCCTCGCGGCCGCGGTGCGCGCGAGGTACGACATGACGGCCATGTCTCAAATTCCTGAAAAGGAAGGCGCATGAAAACAATCTTCGAAGTGGATGTTCCGGCCTTTTTTGAAAGAATTGCTCTCGGCTGCTTAATTGCGGTTGGATTGATCGGCCAAGGAGCGATGGCGCCGGGTGAAGCCGCCGCCCAGCATCTGACGACGCCGCTTTCGCCGAAGCTTCCAGATGGAAGGCAGCGCGCATTTCCCACCGCAGAAGGTTTTGGCGCCGGTGCGGTCGGCGGGCGAGGCGGCAAGGTATTATTCGTTGTCAACGCGAGCGAATTTGGCCCAGGTTCGTTGCGTGACTGCATTGAGGCATCGGGGCCGCGAACTTGTATTTTTCGAACTGCCGGAACTATTGTTCTCGACGTCGCGTCGCTGGTTGTCCGGAACCCGTTCCTGACCATCGCGGGTGAAACGGCTCCGGGGGGCGGAATCGCCATACGCAACGGCGACGAGCAAATTCGCCCCTCGATCGAAATTCAAACTCACGACGTGATCATTCGGCATATCCGGCTCCGCCCTGGTCCTCATGCGATCGAGGCTTGCTGTTCGGGGGCGTTGGGAATGTATACTGAGGCAGCGAAAGACATCATGCTGGACCACATATCGGCCAGCTGGGGGTCCGACGAGACAATCGATTCCGAAGGAGCAAGTGATTTTACCTGGCAGTGGGGGATCACGAGCGAGCCTTTATTGTACGGCGGGCCCGGCAAGAAGAACCGCGCTCGCAACATGTTGTTCACCAAGGGCGGGAACATCTCGGTGCACCACTCGCTTTTTGCCTTGGGCAAGTTTCGAAATCCCCAGATAAAAACCAGTGACCCAGATGGGATCACAAGCATCGTGAACAACGTTTTTTATTCGCCAAAATGGGAATATGTGGTGACTTTCGGCGACGAATGGTCGGCCATCCGTGCCAACGTTGTCGGCAACTACAAGATTGCAGGTGATAAAGACGTCGATGACCACATGATTCATCTATTTGAAGAAAGCGGGATGGGACACGCGATTTACGTCAACGACAATTACGACGAAACTTACCGAACCGACGCCGCCCAGGAAGAAAAGTTGGTCGTTGCCGAAGATCAAAGGCATTTTGTTGTGGCGGAGCCTTTTGACGCCCCGGCAATCCGCACATCCACGCCGCAGCAAGCCTACGAACAGGTGTTGGAGAATGCTGGCGCGAATAAACCTGAGCGGGATATGGTCGACAAGCGCGTCATCGAGGTGGTTGAAGAACGCCGGGGAAAACTGCTCAGAACCGATCCGACGCAAGTCGGCGGATGGCCGGACTTGGCTGGGGGAACGCCCTATCTGGATTCTGACAAAGACGGACTTTCCGATGACTGGGAAGTAAAGAACGGCCTTGATCCAGCGAACCCGAAGGACGGCCAATACGACCTGGATGGAGATGGCTGGACGAACCTCGAGGAATTTCTTCAATTTATGGCGGGCGATGACGCGGCCACCGAGAGAAAGTGAAGGAGTCAAGGGTCCGGCAGGTGGCGCTCGTCGTCGACCTCACCGGACCGGGGAGATGAGGGGCGCACCGCCCACCAGACTGCGATGCCTCGCCGATTACGGTTGAACGGTTTTTACATACGGCCAGAAGGCCACCAGCGAGCATCGGGCGAGATTCAGTAGGCCGGACCTTATCAAGGCATTACTTGTCGCCAAGCCCAGGACGTGCCCAATCGCTCCAGTAATAAGAGCTTGCCATATCTTTTACGGCAGGCCCTTACTCTCATTTGAACCGTGATTTGTTTTGGCGGGGAGAGTGTGGAACCAGATTGGCCTGTATTCGTTCCTGATG
>NZ_JBFUKO010000592.1:0-3325 GCF_056400805.1 Aminobacter sp. P4_H6_2 | reverse complement strand
GTCTTATTCCGTGGCGATAGTCGATTTCTCCCTCCAGCAAATAGACAAGTTTCATTCCCGGATGCCGCAAAAGTGGGCCACCCCCCGTAKCCTTGGTTAGGGTGACGAGTTGCTGCTCCAACACAACCTCTGCAGCGGCGAACCCAAGATAGGTAAAGAGGYTCTGGTGACTGGGTGCATCCTGGCCCACGCGTTCTTTCATCCCAGCTCTTACAAACAGGGGATCACGCTGAACGGCGTCAAAAGTCCGGAAAAGAGCTGTAAGTGGGACTCCCAGCGCTTGCGACAACGCCTGCAACGTAGACAGCAACGCCGATGTGATGCCATTTTCGATCTTGGACATCATGCCGAGCGAAAGACCTGCCGCCCGCGCAAGCTCGACCAAAGTGATTCCGAGTTGCCGGCGGTGCGATCTCACCTCCCGCCCGATCGTCACCTCGAGAAGATTTCCGGCCGAGTGCTGGTCAGCTGCCGCATGTGGCCACGGGGCCTGCGGCAGGCCGCGATTGTGCGGAGAAACGTAAGTCCTGCTCCCTGCTCTTGTCACCTACACCTCCGATTTCAGTGGATGCCGGGAAAGGTGCTGCCCGCCGCAGCTACACGACCTCTTACCGTTGCGCGTGCTCGGATATGACGCTCCATACCTCGGCGGAGTTCGATCACCGGGCAGTGTGTCAGAACCCCGACATCGGACATGTTGAGGGTGCGGCCCTGCGCAACCGGCGCGCGGAGGCGGACATTCTTTGCCAGGGCAATGGGGAGGTGCCCCATCTCGATGCTGTTTGGCGGCGGTGGTCAGCTTTCCCCACACGCAAAAGCCGCCCTCGCTGTCGAGGATTTCGCCGGCGGCCAGGTCGCGCTTCACTAGCGCGACTACGACCGCATGGAGGCGCGACGCCGCGCCGGTCGACTCGTTGCGCAGGGCCATGTGCGCCACCGTGATGCCAAGCTCCAGGCCGATGAAATGAAAGGGCTTGTATGTGCAGGCAAAGTGCCCACTGGCTTCAGTGCTGATGCCGGTGAAGACACCTTATCTGAGATGGCCCGGGATCTCACTGCCATCATCAAACACCGAGGAGACGACCTCCACCCGGCCGGCCCCCGCGGGCGAGACATTGTTGCCGCGCGGCCTCTGCCGTTCTGCCAGTTCTCCCGGCTGCAGGCAGGAAACWCCAGACCATCGACCGGCGCGTCGAGGCCGGTTGCATTAGCTACGGCCGCCATTTCCAGGGCCGACTTGGTGCCGTCCAGGAACGAGTTGAACTTCTTCGGGTTGAGGTGCCCAATCCGGGCCTGCTCCGGCGTCAGGCTATGGTGCTCCCAAACCGTCGCCGGCGTCAAATTGTGATAATGGGGACGGTGCTTGGTGCCCTTGCCGGCCGCTACCACTTGAAAGCCCGAAGCACGGGCCCAATCGACTATTTCACAGATCAGTGCCGGCTGGTCGCCATAGGCCAGCGAATAGATGACACCTGCCCGCTCGGCCTCGTTGGCCAGGGCCGGGCCAACCAGCGCGTAGGCCTCGACATTGACCATCAGCACGTGCTTGCCGAAGCGAAAACACTCCAGGGCGTGCAGCGCGCCAGCGACCGGATCGCCAGTCGCTTCGATGACGATATCGACGAATGGGCTCCGGATCAGGAAGAGGGCATCTTCGGTCACGCCTATGCGCTGCTCGCGAACGGCGGCCTCGATGCCGCGCCCGCAGATCATGTCTCTGGGATGGCCGGTCACGGTGATGGCCGCCTCGACATTGGCCCGAGAGAGATCGGCGATCGCGACGAGCTGAAATTCCGGGTTCCGCAGGCATTGCGAGTCGAACATCGAACCGAACTTGCCGGCGCCGATCAGCCCGATGCAGATACTACGTCCTTGCGCCTCGAGTGCCCGAAGCTTGGCATGCAGATTCATCGCGCGTCTCCAGATCGTGGTGGTGCCATGGGTGCGTTCTGCTGAAGATCGAAGAATCGACGCTGGCACTTGTTCCCGTATGCCGGCCGGAGCCGGCATACGGTCGCAGCGCACAGTCAGCGCTAATAGGCAGCCTTGGCTACCATCGTCCGCGACGACAGCGCCCAGAACAAGAGGAAGCTGCTGGTGACGGTCGCGGGCGCCGAGAGCAGTTCCAGGGTCGGGATGGCGAGCAGTATGATGCCGATGGYAACAGCGCCGAACCAGGCGACCATTCCAGGCGCGTAGTAGGCAGGGAAATCGTCGTCCGAACGGGCGCTTTCCTCGCCGGTGCCGTCATGTTGCCCGCACAATATGTAGGCCAGCGCGACGCCGACCCAGGCGACGACGAAGATACCCTGATATGCCAGTGCCACGAGCAGGTACTGGAAGATGTTGGCCAGCATCACGAAGTAGACGATGACGCCGACGATGATCGCCCATACATATTTCGGCATCTCCAACTTGAACACCAGCCGGAAGAACGCCTGCATGTTGACGGTCGACAGGTAGAAGTTGGTGGTGTTGATGCGGGTCTGGCTGATCCAGACGAACAGCAGGCCGAAAGCGCCCATCATCACGATCAGCGCCTTGACGACGGAGACTTCCGAGGTTGCGCCCTCGAGCGGGATCGTCTGCACCAGGAAGATGCCGACCAGGCCGTTGACGAAATAGGTCAGCGTGTAGAACGGCAGGCCGAAATTGAAGACGGCGTGGTAGGTCTCGTCCTCCTTCTTGCCGAAGCGGGCGAAGTCGAAGGTGCACATCATCATCCACCAGACGCCCATGAAGGCGATAAAGACGTTGATCCAGCCATAGGGCGGGGCGCCGCCTTCCGGCGTCATGGTCAGCCAGGCGTTGGAATAGCCGTAGTGGGAGATGGCGTAGACCACCGTACCTATCAGGCCGAGAAGATAGAGCGGCAGCAGATAGCCGTTGAACTTGTCGAGCCAGTGCTGGACGCTGCCGAGGATCAACGGCACACTGTAGATGCAGACGATCAGGGCGGCGACGGCGAAGGTCAGGCCTTCAAAGTAGTATGTTGCCGCGGTGGCGATCACCGAGCCTTCGAACACGGCGTAATAGATACTGCTGACCGCATAGATGAAAGTGGCGATCGCCGATCCGTATCGACCGAACAGCAACCGGGAAAACAGCGACACCGACAAGCCAGTCCTGATCGCGTATCTGGTAATGACGGCGTTGATGGCGGAGTAGGAGATAACGGTCAGCACCAGGCCGATGATCGTATTCGCGGTGCCATAGATCTCGGCGAGCGTCGCCGAGATGATAAGAAAGAACATTGCGCTGCAGATCGCCCAGAAGGCCATCGTCAGATTGAGCTTTGGCATGCGCCCACTGGGTGGGACTGGTC
>NZ_JBFUKO010000591.1:0-3327 GCF_056400805.1 Aminobacter sp. P4_H6_2 | reverse complement strand
GGTGATACAGCCCCGTCATCGAATTGCGCGCGGCCTTCAGCCAAACATCCGATTCCACCGCAAATGGGTCGGAAACACCGAGACCGGGAATACGAAGACGGAATGGTCCGCCAGATTCTGGCGTCCAGGCGGAATAGTCGAGTTCGAAAACGAAGGTTCCGGCGCGGTTGGCGCTGTGCGCAGGGGCGACGGTTGCCCCAGAAGAAAGCGCTGCCGGAAGCGCCCCCTCCTGATCGGCCAGCGTGAATGCGTTGGCCGTGGCGTCGGCCACAGTGGCAAAGACCGAACTGGCATCTTGTTCACCGCCCAGCCGCTCGAGGCCCACGCGTTGGCCATCGGTCAGGCCGTGTGGCGCAACCGTTGTCACGCGCAGCGTATCAACGTCGAGCGATCGGATTGCGATGCGCGGCGAATTCGCCGCTGTGTAGTCGAGCAAAGTTTTGGGCAAGCCATTGCCCGGCTCGGCGTCCCCAGGGCTCTTGCGTAGACTTATGGCGCCGGAAAAGACCGTGTTGCCTTGCGGATCTATGACATCGAAACCGTTGATGCCGTAATCCCTGAAATCGACAACACCGTCGTCCTTGCCGCCGGGCAGCCAAAGCGCGAGGCAGGCGGTTTTCGCTGCGTCCTTGCTCGTATGCCCAAGTTGCGTGGAACGGATCGCCATTGCGCGGGTCGTCCGGTCGTCGAAGATGAAGCTTTGGTCCGCAAGCATGCCGTTCGGCCAGCGTATGACATGTTCGCCCTGGGGCAGGGGGCCATCAAGCTGGAGATAAATCTGGTGCTTGAAAGCGGCACCCGTGCGCGTGTCGCCATTCGGGCCGGGGTAGAGCCCGGAATCGTAGGGCATGGATTTACGATGAACTGCAATGACGCGACGGCCGCCGATTTCACCGTAGATGCCGGCGGCATCCACGCTGTCGCGGTCAAGGAAAATGCTTGGTGGCGCGTCGGCAAGCCGCGCATGGTCCGCCTTCGGCCCGATGACTAGACCGGATGTACCGTCGACAGAGATCCAGCGTCCAAGCATCTGGGGCTTTGGCTGTGGCAAGGCCACGATCTGCCCGCGCGAAAACGACGGATCGCGCAGCTCGACAGCGATGATATCGGGCGTCGCCATGGTGACTTCCCCAACTTCGATCGCCGGCGAACTGGCTCGAGCAGTCGCCGGGAAGGCCAGCAACGCCATGATGAGGATACGAAAAGCGAAGACCACGTTATCGTTAACCTTCCGTCGGGCTGCTCTCGGCCGTTAACCCGGAGTTCCCAGGCGCCATGTTATTGCATGCATGTCGCGGCATAAGGGTTATCGTTCCTTGAAATTCGGCGTGCTTTTTCTCGCTTTGCTTGCGATTTTTCCGCTCGGCCTGCTGTTGCGGAGCACGCCGGTGCTGCGCAAGCCATTTTGGATTGGCTTCGGCGCCCTACCTTTTTTTGCCGCCGCCATCCCGCTATTCGATGTAGGCCTCCTGTCCTGGGCAGGTCGTTGGGTAGGTTTCGTCTATGGTCTGCAGATCTCGATTGTCGATATCCTTGCCGCCTCTGCACTTTTTGCTATGCCGCGTGGCAAGCTGCCTCTGTGGTGCAAGCTGCCGTTTCTTATCTACATTCTCGCAGCCGTCCTTTCCCTGCTACAAGCCGCCGAGCCGGTAGCTGCGAGTTTCGGTGTGCTGCAATTCGCCCGCATCTTTTTGGTGATGGTGGTCGTGGCACGTGCCAGCACTTCCGATCCAGATGTGCCCTTCTTGATATTGAAAGGCATGGCGATCGGTATTGCGGCTCATTTCGTGGCCGTCTTGTACCAGCGGTTCCAGCTTCACCTGCCGCAGACGATGGGTCTCTTCATCCATCAGAACACGCTCGGCATGGCAGCGCATTTCGTCCTCTTTCCGCATCTTGCCCTGCTTCTGGCTGGCTACCGCAACGTCCGTTATCTGGTCTGCACCGTTGTGGCGACCATCGTCGTTGTCGTTTTCACGGCGTCGCGCGCGGCGGTCGGATTTTCGGTCATAGGCTTGGGGACGCTGTTCGTGACGCAGGCGCTGGCGGGCCTGACACAGCGCAAGATGGCGGTCGGCCTTGCCGCGCTCGCCTCCCTTTTGATCGTGGCGCCGTTGGCGGTTTCCACCTTCTCAAATCGCTTCGAGCTCAATCCACTGGGCGAAAGCCAGTATGACGAGCGTGCTGCCTTCAATCGCGCAGCGTCCTTCATCCTCGATGACCATCCGCTTGGCGTTGGAATCAATCACTATGTCTATGTTGCGCGAGACCTCGGCTATTCGGAGCGCGCCGGCGTCATCGGCTTTGAAGGTAACCGCAATAATATCGTCCACAACGCCTTTTGGCTGACCGCAGCCGAGGCCGGATATCCAGGGGTCCTCGCGTTTTGCGTCATGCTCATTGTTCCACTGTTTGTTGCGTGGCGGACCGGCTGGCGCATGCGCCACACGCTGGAAGGCAATCTGCTGCTCGGCTTCGGCGTGGCGCTGCTCGTTGTCTATCTCCATTCTTTCTATGAGTGGGTGATCTTCGCCAGGGAGATCCAGTATCTCTTGACCATGACGATGGGCATGGTCTTCGGCATAGCCCTGCGCCTCGCCGCGCCAGCAGCGGAGGGCAATCCTTTGCCAACGAAGGCGATGCGATTGAGTGCGCAATGAGGATAGAATTAACCATGAGCGGTGAATTTCCGTGCATCGGAAGGGTTTCCTCGCGGATCGCCGATCATCTTCAATCTATTTCAGTGGTTGCGCTCTAGCAGCTTTGGGTTGTTGCCAGATCTTGTTGGGAGCGATTCGATGACTTTGCTGGATAAACTGAGAAAGCTGCAGGTGGGAAGCATGGCCATTGTCGCCGGCCTCGCCTTGCTGGCCTTTTCCGGCAAGTCCTTGGCCGATACAGCGAAATATGAGCTCGGTCCGCAGGATCGGCTTCGCATCCATGTCTCCGAATGGCCCGCCCTGACCGGCGAACTGACTGTTGGCGCCAGCGGCGACATCTTGATGCCGATGCTTGGGCAGGTTCCGGCAAAAGGGCTAAGCGCCCCCGAACTGGCCACATCGATCGCTTCGCGCCTGAAAGCCAAGGCCAATCTGCAGCAAACTCCTGATACGACGGTCGATATCGTCGCCTATCGTCCCTTCTACATCCTCGGCAGCGTGGCCACTCCTGGCGAATACGCCTATCGCCCCGGCATGATCATCCTCAATGCGCTCAGCCTCGGCGGTGGCGCCTATCGGGCGGAGCAAGGCTCGCAATGGGACCTCGAACGCGTGGCGATTTCGAGCCGGGGCGAATTGAAGCTCAATGAAGCGCGGCGCTGGGACC
>NZ_JBFUKO010000590.1:0-3328 GCF_056400805.1 Aminobacter sp. P4_H6_2 | reverse complement strand
CTATTACCCCGACAGGGCGTGATCCCATTGTCCTGAGTCTCACYGGAACCGACGCTGCCCTCAAGGCTCTTCGAGCATGCCAAGAAGCTCAATAGAGGGATACATGCACATGTCGACCAGACCGCACTATGGGTGCAGTTAGTTGCCAAGGATTCTCCCGCCGGATTGCTGGCGGGCGAATTCGAAAAGCCTAGTACCCGTTCCGCAGCAGCGTTATAGCTGATATCGAACTCCCCAAGAGAACCTCTTCTTGTTATTGGCGAAACCATAATCGCCCTAATATGACCTCTCATTGCATTCCTATTTGAGGTGTTGATTGCCGGACGAAATTAAGCGAATTGATCGACCAGCCTTGGAATAAGATCCACTGAGTGCGCACAAAGGCGACCGCGTGAGCAGCGTTGAACTTGGAATTGCGTCCGTACCTGGTACGTTTGGTTGACTTTCCGGGACAGATCTTACGGACCGAAATCGGATGTTTTCGGAACCTTCTCCAAAGTTCAATTTACGGGAGGCCTGCTACGTACAGAAACAAACATGCTCGCCTGCAAGCTGACGGGCGGCTCGACCACGATCGGAACGGTTTCGGTACATTCCCATGACTCAACATCGTACTCGAAGAAGAACCGCGGCAACCATTGTACTTGGATTGGTCGTTGCATATCTGCTTGTCGCATACTTCATTGTGCCTGACATCTGGCTCTTTCGGGATGCATCACGAGTGGCTGATTTCGACAGCATGGTGACGCATACGGATCAGGACATTCCTGGCGATCCAATAAATGTCGGCCTCGTCGGCTCAAAGGAGCAAGTGATCCGCGCATTCGCGGCCGCGCATTGGGATCCTGCAGATAAGATCACGCTACGCTCCTCAGTTGATATCGGCCTCAGCGTCGTTCTACATCGACCCGATTTGGATGCACCCGTCAGTCCACTTATTTTCGAGGGTAGGAAACAAGATCTGGCTTTTGAAATGCCTGTTGGGGACAGTGCTGACCAGCGCCATCATGTGCGTTTCTGGCAGACGAAGAAATCGGACAGCGAAGGGCGTCCGATTTGGCTCGGTTCAGYCAGTTTCGATCGCGGGGTCGGACTCAGTCATGACACGGGCCAGATTACCCATCACATAGGACCCGATGTGGATGCCGAACGAGACTTGGTAATCGGCGATCTCACAAAAGCCGGGGAGATTTCGTCCAGCTACGAAATTCCCGGGGTTGGCAACACCAAAGACGGCAGAAACGGTGGCGGCGATCCGTACTATACGGATGGCAAGGCTCTCATCGGCAAACTGAAGTAGTGTCCCGCTGTGCCGGATGCCCGGCTGGAATGCGTGGCATTCTTGTCCGCGAAAATGTCGGAAAATGGCACAACCGCGAACTCCAATGGTCGCCAGCAATGTCCGCTTTCAGGCGTTAGCAACGGTCACTTCAATGGCCGCTACTAGGCGCAAAGCTGTCGGTCGCTTCGGCTGACCAAACGTCAAGTATCACTTGTCCACGGRAAGCGGACGGACAGGTTTCCACCACCCCAAAGTTGACATTCGTCCTTATGCCCGTGAATTGCCCACTACGGCATCGCTATGTTGCGCGCCATGTCAGGAAGACGGTTCGTCGGTATCTCGTTCGGCGTGCCAGCCGGGCAGCATTGCTGCTCGTTGCCGTCAACGCGGCAGCGCCGGCCACGGCCGAGCCGATGGCCCATTGCAACGGGCCGCAACGGACAATTTGCGTCGTCGACGGCGACACCGTCTGGATCTCCGGCGAAAAAATCAGGCTGGCCGGCATCGAGCGGCTTCGACCGCGTGTTGATTGCAGCCCCCTGCTCGCCCCATATCGGACAGCTTTGTGCCGAAGGCACCGTCGTGGGTGCCAAGGTGTTCCTGCATGAGATCGTCAGCATCAAACCAGGCTGGCTTTGCACAGACTATCTGCAACTGGTGTCGGAGCATTGGCTCGGGCAGGCGAAGGAACTTGGGCTCGAGCTCGTCGGCGCATTTCGCACCGCCATGTGCAACGACTCAGAGGTGGTGCTGATCTGGGCGATGCAGGAATGGGGGGCCCGTGTAAGCAAGGCGCAAGGCGGCCAGCCATTCCAGACATGGCGCGCCAAGACCAAAGAAGTCGCTCTCGACTGGGTCGGGCATTTGATGTGTTGGGCACCCGCCTCTCCGCTCAAGACTGGCGTCCAACCTTAGGTAAGACGACGGCAATACGTTCATTCGCACGACAGCGACGAACTCGGATGGGAACGGCCACTCGGTATCAGTTCACCAAACCATCGAGGATGTGATCGCTCTGGGAGGAAGAACGGCAGCGTTTGTTGTCACTTGGCCCAACCTTTGTGCCGCGCCGCAAAGCCGCGACTTCTGAGGCATAGAGAAGATTGCTATAGCTCATGCTTAAACATATCGTGAGCTATAGAAAGGAGCCCTATAACTCATGGTGTGGAATTGGCAGCAGGCCGACTGGCCTAATTTTACCTACGACAAGAAGGTACTGGAGCCGCTAGAAAACGACTTCCTGTTGCGATCGGGCGAGTTCCTGGGAGTCTTTCGCCATGTCGGTTCTCACGAACGCGACCAGATCCGCATCGATCTCATCAGCGAAGAGGCCTTGAAGACGTCGGCGATTGAGGGGGAGTATCTAAATCGCGAAAGCCTGCAATCATCCCTGCGCCAACAACTTGGTTTGTACAGCACTACCAGGCGCATTCCGCCTGCCGAGCGCGGCATCGCTGAAATGATGGCCGACGTGTATTTGCATTTTGCCGATCCGCTCTCGCATCGCACGCTCTGTGCTTGGCATAAGATGGTGATGTCGGGTGAGCGGCGTGTCGAGGCCATTGGCAACTATCGCCAGCATGCCGATGCCATGCAGATCGTTTCCAATCGGCTGGATAAGCCAAAAGTTCATTTCGAAGCTCCCCCTTCGGTGCGTGTGAAAACCGAAATGGACGCCTTCGCTACGTGGTTCAACGATACTTCGCCCAAAGGCAAGCTGCCGCTTCCTGCGTTGACACGTGCCGGTATCACGCACCTTTACTTCGAGAGCATTCACCCGTTCGAGGACGGTAATGGCCGCATAGGACGTGCTCTGTGCGAAAAAGCTCTGGCGCAAAACCTGGGTGAGCCCAGCCTCATCGCGTTGGCCTACACGATCGAACGGCACCGCAAGGCCTATTACGACAACTTGGAGTCCAGCAATAAGAGCAATGCGATTACGGAATGGCTGCTCTATTTCGCCAACACGATCCTTGAAGCGCAGCGCGTAACGCTCGCGCGTGTCGAATTCTCCGTCGCCAAGGCCAAGTTTTACGAACGCTACCG
>NZ_JBFUKO010000589.1:0-3328 GCF_056400805.1 Aminobacter sp. P4_H6_2 | reverse complement strand
AGCGCACATGGTCGTTCTGCAAAGCCTCGATGCGAAACCCAAACAACCCATGTTTGCCATCCGGATCGAGCGCCAGCGGCGGGCGGTTGGCGGGGGTGATCACCTCCACGACGCCGGGATGGGCTTTGGCTGCCGTTACATCAAGGGAGGCGACCCTGCCCCGGCCAATAGTGCTGACCGCGACCACTGCGTGCAGCATGGCTGCAGGATGGTTGTCGGCAGCATAGGTCGCCCCACCTGTGACCTTGAGGCGGCCGTCGCGCCGGGTCAGGGGCTGGCCGCTGCTGGAGCCGAGACGGACGTGTGCCGAGGGAAATGGAAGAGTGTCAGCCATGGATGAGAACTCCGCTGTCGGATCCGAAGGGGGAGGCGGGCAGTGCCGGCATGCGCTCTGGGGTTCCCGCCGCCGCAAGCAGCAACGCGCGCTTCACAACCCGCGTCGCAAGTTCGATCTTGTAGCCATTGTCGCCTGAGGGAGCTGCGCCAGCGAGCGCAATTTCGGCTGCCTTGGCGAAAGCCTCGGAGGCAGGCGAGAGGCCTTCCAGCAGGGTCTCGGCAGCACGGGCGCGCCAGGGCTTTGCGGCGACGCCGCCCAGGCAAATCCGGGCCGCCCGGATGGTTCCGTCCTTGATCTGCAGTGCAGCGGCGGCGGAGACGAGAGCAAAGGCAAATGACGTCCGCTCCCGCAGCTTCAAGTAGCGAGCATTGGCGCGGAAGTGTGTGGCCTCCGCCGGCAGGCGCAACCCGGTGATCAGTTCGCCTGCCTCAAGGACGCTTTCGCGCGCGGGCGTCGTGCCAGGAAGCAGGTGGAAGTCTTCCAGCGTGACGTCGCGCCGTCCGCCCGGCCCCTCGATCTCGACCACTGCGTCGAGCGCGACAAGGGGAACGCAGAAATCGGACGGATGCGTGGCAATGCAGGCGTCGGACCAGCCAAGGACGGCATGGTTGCGGTTTTCGCCGCCGCGCGCGTCGCAGCCCGCGCCCGGATCGCGTCGGTTGCAGGCACTGGCGGTGTCTTGGAAATGGGCGCAGCGGGTGCGTTGCAGGAGGTTACCGCCGACAGTGGCCGCGTTTCGCACTTGCGGCGAGGCACCTGACAGCAGTGCTTCCGCCACGGCGGGATGCGCCACAGCGAAGGCTGGGTCACGAGCCAGATCGGCATTGCGCACCATGGCGCCGATGCGCATGCCGCCATCAGCCAACGTCTCGATCCTATCCAATCCCGGCAGTCGGGTAACATCGACGAGCCGGCTGGGGCGCGATACGCCGCCCTTCATCAGGTCCAGGAGATTGGTGCCGGCCGCAAGATAGGCAGTTCCGGGTTCGGAGCCAGCGGCGATGGCTTCGGCCACCGAAGCGGGGCGGACGTAGTCGAACAGGTTCATGCGATCCTCCGTTCGTCGTTGGCAAGGTGCTTATACGCGTCGAGCACCGCTTCGATGATCCCGGCATATGCCCCGCAGCGACAGAGATTGCCGCTCATGCCTTCGCGGATGCGCTCAGKGTCATCTCCTGCCTCGCCCTCGCCGATGAGGCCAACCGCGCTCATGATCTGTCCGGGGGTGCAAAAACCGCACTGGAAGCCGTCATGGGCGATGAAAGCGGCCTGGACCGGGTCGAGCACGTCGCCTTGCGCAAGACCTTCGATGGTTACGACATCGGCGCCGTCAAGGCTGAGCGCCAGCGCAAGGCAGGCATTGATGCGCCGCCCGTCCACCAACACGGTGCAAGCGCCGCATTGGCCGCGATCACAGCCTTTCTTCGTTCCCGTCAGCGCAAGCCGCTCGCGCAGAAGGTCGAGCAGCGTTACCCTTGGATCATCGAGTGTAACGTCCGTGCGGACACCATTGACCGTAAGGCAGAGGGACAGAGTCATGATTGCTCCGATTGTGATGTCTTAGATTTTTGTCGACCTGATAGGTCGGCTGTGCAACGCAGGCAGCACGCATTGTCGGAAGGCGGCACTTCCATCAAAAATGGTGGAGGTGCCCAACCATCTGATAATGCTTTATACGGAGGGTTCCTCCGTTTTGCAAGCCGTAACTGGAATGACAGCAAAGATGGGACAGCAAATCGAAAAGGCAAGCCGCAAGCCCCGCGCCGATTCCTTGCGAAACCGGGACCGGCTGCTTGTCGCTGCTCGGAATGTTTTCAGCGCCGGCGGCCCGGATGCGAGCCTTGAGGCGGTGGCCCGTGCCGCAGGCGTCGGCATCGGCACCCTCTACCGTCATTTTCCCACGCGCGAGGCGCTGTTTCAGGCTGTCTACCGTCGCGAGATCGACCAGCTTGTCGATCTCGCCGTAACGCTCACTGCCGAAGGAAATGCGCTGGAGGCGCTGCGCCGCTGGCTACATGCCAACATCGGGATGGTTGCCACAAAAAAAGGCATGCTTGCGGCGCTGTCCCCGGCTGTTGGGAGTTCAGCTGAGCTGTATGCCGATTCCGCGGCGCGGCTGGCCCGCTCCGTCAGCGACCTGATGACGAAGGCCATTGCGGCTGGCCAGATCCGCAACGACATCGCGCCTGAAGACGTCATGCGTGCCCTCATCGGCATGTGTTACACACGCGAGCAGCCCGGCTGGCAGGACACGGTCATTCGCTTGGTGGATGTCTTCGTGGACGGCCTACGCTTGCGCCACGACCAGATCAGCTGAAGTAAGCTGCCTTGGCGATGATAGCCCGAAAGCAATCCGCGATTGAGACACTTGGATTGTTACCGCGAGGGATCTGGCCTGCAGTTGCTCTCCCGCCATCGTCGTAGTGTGATCAAACCTTCGCCTTCCCTGGCGCAAGCTTCGCCGGTTGCTTGGCGCCCGGCTTGCGACCAAGCCCGAGCTTCTTCGCCAATTCGGAACGCTGCTGAGCATAACCGGGCGCAACCATCGGGTAATCGGCGGGCAACGACCACTTGGCGCGATATTGGTCAGGGGTCAGTCCCACGCCGGAGAGATGCCGTTTCAGGGTTCGGTACTGTTTACCGTCTTCCAGGCTGATGATGTATTCGTGGGTAACCGTCTTCTTGATTGGCATCCGTGGCTTTGGCGCCTCTTCAGCTTGAGCTTCCGGCACACTCAGTTTTTTTATGCTGGCGAAAACATCTGCGATCAGATTTGGCATGTCGTCTGGTCTGATCGAGTTGTTGGAAACATACGCCGCTACAATGTCGGCTGTAAGTTCAATAAGCTGATTGCCAGATTTCGGAAGCAATTCGGACATCAATAATCTCCAGTCTAATTCCCCCTGGCTGTCGGGTAGCTGATATTCCACTGCGGTGGAACCCAGAAATCGGAAAATTGTGGATCAAATGGCCGGCTTGTACCGGAAATGG
>NZ_JBFUKO010000588.1:0-3344 GCF_056400805.1 Aminobacter sp. P4_H6_2 | reverse complement strand
GCATTGCAGCGCGCCATCGACGAGGCCTATGACGCCAAGCTGATCGGCAAGAACAACAAGAACGGCTACGATTTCGACATCTACGTTCATCACGGCGCCGGCGCCTATATCTGCGGCGAAGAAACCGCGCTGCTCGAAAGCCTCGAAGGCAAGAAGGGCCAGCCGCGCCTCAAGCCGCCGTTCCCGGCCAATGTCGGCCTCTACGGCTGCCCGACGACGGTCAACAACGTCGAGTCGATCGCTGTCGCGCCGACCATCCTGCGTCGTGGCGCGGCCTGGTTCTCCGGCATCGGCCGCCCGAACAATGTCGGCACCAAGCTGTTCATGCTGGTTGGCCATGTGAACACGCCCTGCACGGTCGAAGAGGCCATGGGCATCACGTTCCGCGAGCTGGTCGAAAAGCACGGCGGCGGTATCCGCGGCGGCTGGGATAACCTTTTGGCCGTCATTCCCGGCGGCGCGTCGTGCCCGTTGGTCAAGGCCGAGGACATCATCGACTGCCCGATGGATTTCGACGGTCTGCGTGAGCGTAAGTCTTCGTTCGGCACGGCTGCCGTGATCGTCATGGACAAGTCGACCGACATCGTGAAGGCGATCGCGCGCCTCAGCTACTTCTTCAAGCACGAGAGCTGCGGCCAGTGCACGCCGTGCCGCGAAGGCACCGGCTGGATGTGGCGCGTCATGGAGCGCCTGGTGCGTGGTGAAGCGCACAAGCGCGAGATCGACATGCTGCTCGACGTCACCAAGCAGGTGGAAGGCCATACGATCTGCGCGCTGGGCGATGCGGCCGCATGGCCGATCCAGGGCCTGATCCGCAACTTCCGTCCGGAGATCGAGCGGCGCATCGACGAGTTCTCGCGCAATTCCCATCGCGCCGAGCCCGTGCTGGTGGCGGCAGAGTAAGAATTAGTCAGAAAGTGCGGGCCAAAGGTCCGAAATAGGAAACGACGAGGCAGAGGCGAACGGCGAAGGCGACAAGGAGACACCAATGTCGACATTTCCCATTCCCGAAAGTGCAGTGCCTGAGATGGAACGTTTGGAGCAGATGAACAGGGACTTCGTGGCGATGCTGCCCAAGGAGTTTGCCGGTACGGCAAATCTGATGGTTCATCCCGCCGCTGGAATCGCTGCTGCTTCCGCTCTGAGTGTCGGCCTCGCCAGTCACGCCATGGGCGTCTGGATCGGGGCCGTGACTGGCGTGTCTGAGGCTGCGCAGCGGYTGTTTTCGCCTGACTTTGGTGATTTCAGCGGTGCGACTCAGGCCAAGCCGGTGGCAACGAAAAAGGCTGAGGCCAGCACGGCCTCGCTGATCGCCGAGGTGAAGACCTTGGCGCGCAAGCTGGAGAAGGTCGAGGCGACGCGAGCGGCTGAGCCGGTCGTTGCCGAGGTCGCGGTCGTGGCTGAAGCGCCGGTGGGGTTTCAGCCAGAGGATTTCAGGCAGCCGGCGTCTATCGAACGGCCGGAAGCGCCTGACGATTTGAAGGCGATCGCCGGCATCGGCCCGAAACTGGAGCAGGTACTGAACGGTTTGGGCATCTGGACCTACGGCCAGATCGCCGGCTGGACGGGACAAGAAGTGGGCTGGGCCGACGACTATCTCGGCTTCAAGGGTCGGATCGGTCGCGACGACTGGATCGGGCAGGCGATAACGCTGGCTGGCGGCAAGACCGCCGGGTGAATTGTGGATTTCGGGGCGCAGCGCAGGCCGCGCCCCTTGCAGGACGGAATGCGGATCATCCGCGGGATTTGAGGCGCTATGGCAAAGCTTAAGGTCGACGGGAAAGAGATTTCGGTACCCGACCACTATACGCTGCTGCAGGCTGCGGAAGAGGCTGGCGCGGAAGTGCCGCGTTTCTGCTTCCATGAGCGGCTGTCGATCGCCGGCAATTGCCGCATGTGCCTTGTCGAGGTGAAGGGCGGACCGCCCAAGCCGGCGGCATCCTGCGCCATGGGTGTGCGCGATCTGCGCCCCGGCCCGAACGGCGAAACGCCTGAGATTTTCACCAACACGCCGATGGTCAAGAAGGCCCGCGAAGGCGTGATGGAGTTCTTGCTCATCAATCACCCGCTCGACTGCCCGATCTGCGATCAGGGCGGCGAATGCGACCTGCAGGATCAGGCGATGGCCTTCGGCCTCGACGGTTCGCGCTACAATGAAAACAAGCGCGCGGTCGAAGACAAGAACATCGGCCCGCTGGTCAAGACGATCATGACGCGCTGCATCCATTGCACGCGCTGCGTCCGCTTCACCACCGAAGTGGCCGGCATTTCCGAACTTGGCCTGATCGGCCGCGGCGAAGACGCCGAGATCACCACCTATCTCGAACAGGCAATGACCTCCGAGCTGCAGGGCAATGTCATCGACCTGTGCCCGGTTGGTGCCTTGACCTCGAAACCATACGCCTTCCAGGCACGTCCGTGGGAGCTGACCAAGACCGAGTCCATCGACGTGATGGATGCTGTCGGTTCCGCCATCCGCGTCGATACGCGTGGCCGCGAAGTGATGCGCATCATGCCGCGCATCAACGAGCAGGTGAACGAGGAGTGGATCTCCGACAAGACCCGTTTCATCTGGGACGGGCTGCGCACCCAGCGCCTCGACCGGCCTTACGTTCGCAAGGACGGCAAGCTGGCAGTGGCGACTTGGCCAGACGCCTTCGCTGCGATCAAGGAAGCTGTCGCCAAGACCTCGGCTGATCGTATCGGCGCCATTGCCGGCGATCTCGCCACGGCAGAAGAGATGTATGCGCTCAAGCAGCTGATCTCGTTGCTTGGCTCGAACAACATCGACTGCCGCCAGGATGGTGCAGCGCTCGATCCCTCGCTCGGCCGTGCAAGCTACATCTTCAACCCGACCATCGAAGGCATCGAACAGGCCGACGCCATCCTCATCATCGGCGCCAATCCGCGCTTCGAGGCTTCGGTACTCAACGCCCGTATCCGCAAGCATTGGCGCGCCGCCAATGTGCCGGTCGCCGTCATCGGCGAGATCGGCGATACGCGCTATGATTACGAACAGCTGGGTTCGGGTCCGGATACGCTCAAGGATCTGGCCGAAGGCAATGGCAAGTTCTTCTCGGCTCTCAAGAAGGCGACCCATCCGCTGATCATCGTCGGCCAGGGCGCGATCGCCCGTGCCGATGGTGCTGCCGTGCTCGGTCAGGCTGCCAAGCTCGCGACGGCGGTCAATGCCAGCCGTACCGACTGGAACGGCTTTGCCGTGCTGCACACCGCAGCCGCCCGCGTTGGCGGTCTCGACGTCGGCTTCGTGCCGGGCGAGGGGGGCAAGAACGCTGCCGGCATGCTCGGCGAGACCGACGTGCTGTTCCTGCTGGGTGCCGACG
>NZ_JBFUKO010000587.1:0-3354 GCF_056400805.1 Aminobacter sp. P4_H6_2 | reverse complement strand
GTTCGCGATCGTCGCCATATAATAGGCGACGCTCCCGTTTGATGTCTCATCCCAAAACTGGCGACGAAGCTTGAATGCCGGTCATTCTGCCTCTGGCGTCAATCCACTATCCGGGGTGGTTAGGCCGCACTCTGAGACCGATGATGAGCAACGGGGGTGCCCATGACCYATCTTGTGCTCTGAYYTGAGCGTGGAAACCATCTCCATGTGTTTCTTTCCCCTCATTCCATCCAGCACCTAAGCCAATGACTTGTCGGCTTGCCGTATGTCTTCTCAATGGAAGGAAAGTACGAAGCAGGGCCTTTCACCTTCGTCTCTGCCGGCATCTGAGCCACCTTCTATCTTTGCCATCATCACTTCAAGAATTTGCTTTCACCACAGGACGATCAATAGGCGCAAGAACCGACAGCCGGGCCATGATCATAACAGCGATCCGCTTTGGATTCTTCCCGCCAGACTAACATCCGTTTTCCCCATGTCTTCGTTGTTGAGCCTCCGCGTGGCAACTTCTGCTTCCCGACCCGAAGCGGTCCCTGGACGATTTTGCTTATGAAATCCTCAAGTTCGCCCACGAAGCCGAAGGCCAAAGCGATCAGCAAGCCAAGACCCTGGAAAAAAAGAGGTTGGTTGTCGGGAGACGCATTACTTGTTCGTCCTAGAGGAGTTGAATGAATGGAGGTGATCATGCCCAACACTGTTAAACTGCACCGGATCTTCGCCACGAAACCCGAGAAGATCTAYCGCGCATTTCTGGAACCTGACGCGGTTGCGAGTTGGCTCCCGCCCGTCGGCTTTACCTGTTCGGTCCATGAGCTTGAGGCGAAGGAAGGCGGCAAGCACAGAATGTCCTTCCGAAACTTCACGACCGGGCAAAGCCATTCTTTCGGTGGTACCTATCTGAAACTCGTTCCCGGCGAGATGCTCGTCTATAGCGATGCGTTCGATGATCCGAACCTTCCCGGCGAGATGAAAGTGACGGTCACGCTGATGGCAGTCTCGGTCGGAACGGAGATGACGGTGGTTCAGGAGAACGTGCCCGATCTGATCCCCGTCGAGGCATGCTATCTCGGCTGGCAAGAGTCGCTGCGCAAGCTTGCTAAACTCGTCGAGCCCGAAATCACGCAATGAACCGCCGGCGAAATCTCATCCAACTGCGACAACAAGGAAACGAAAAATGACCAACCAGCAGATCACCATCGCTACCACGATCGCGGCGCCGATTGAACGCGTCTGGGAGGCCTACACGACGCCCGCTGATATCACGCGGTGGAACTTCGCTTCCGACGACTGGTGCTGCCCTAGCGCCGAAGCCGACCTAAAAGTGGGCGGCGGCTACAAGGCGCGCATGGAAGCCAAGGACGGCAGTTTCGGCTTCGATTTCGAGGCGGTGTACGAAGAGGTCGAGCCGCATAAGGCCATCACATTAGCCATGGGCGACGGGCGCAAGGCGCGTACGACCTTCGAAGCCACAGAGAATGGTACGAAGGTGACGACCATGTTCGATGCCGAGTCGCAGAACTCCATCGAGATGCAGCGCGACGGCTGGCAGGCGATCCTGAATAACTTCGGGAGTTATGTTGAAAAGTGACGACATCCAGCGTTCGTTCGATCGATTCTATGCCTTGCACTTTCAGGCATTCGAGAGGCCCTTCATTTCTTTCAGAAGTGCGGGGAGTGGCCATGGCCAGGCGTTCGCGAATATTCGTCCATGACGTCTCGCGCATCAGCGTGAGGTCGATGCCCTCGGCCGTGGCGAACCCTTTTCCTTGGTCGAGACCAGAAGCGCGCTGTCGAGAAGCGTCAGGAAGCCGGCGGCGACCGGGTAGCGGGCGTCAGTCATGCGTCGTCTCCCAACAACCCGGCCGCCGTGACAAGGCTTTGCGCGATCTCGGATATCTTGCGGTTCTGGTTCATCGCCGCCTTGCGCAGAAGCGCATAGGCGTCCGCCTCGGACAGTCCGCGCGACTTCATCAAGATGCCCTTGGCCCGGTCCTTGCGGTCCTCCAGCTCGCCGCGCGCTTGTTCGAGCTCCCGCGACAGCCTGGAAAAGGCATTGAAGCGGCTGACGGCCATATCGAGGATCGGCTTGACGCGTTCGCGCTTGAGGCCATCTACGACATAGGCCGAGACGCCGGCATCGACTGCGGCCTCGATAGAGGCGCTGTCGGAGCGGTCGACGAACATGGCGATCGGCCGCTTCACCGCGCGCGACAGCTGGAACATGTTTTCCAGCATGTCGCGATTGAAGTTTTCGAGGTCGATGACGATGACTTCGGGGTTGATCTCGGCGATGCGCCGGGCGATGCCGGAAACGTTGTGGACGAGGCTTACCTCGTCATGGCCGGCTTCGCGCAGCCCCGCCTCGATGATCGAGGCGGGGATGCGGTTTTCCTCAATCA
Organism: Aminobacter sp. P4_H6_2; assembly: GCF_056400805.1. Classification (NCBI taxonomy): domain Bacteria; kingdom Pseudomonadati; phylum Pseudomonadota; class Alphaproteobacteria; order Hyphomicrobiales; family Phyllobacteriaceae; genus Aminobacter; species Aminobacter sp. P4_H6_2. Next base: position 955 of record NZ_JBFUKO010000587.1, on the reverse strand, counting down.
CAAGCATGGCGAGAGGTTTAGCGGCTATGCCCTATTTTGCGCGCCGACGTCGATTGTGGAATGCGGCAATCGACGTGCACATGATGGCAAACGGCCGAATGCGACCACGAAGGCCGGGCTCCACCGGCCATCAGGCCAAAACGAGCGTAGACGTTGGCATGCCCCATAGCAAAACGCGCTGGTTCGAATCCAGTTGGCTCGAATAGATTGGGACAGACTGGTGCTCGGAGTGAAGGATGCGGTACTTCTGAGGACCGGCACCAAAGTACCTGGGCAAGATGGCGATTATGGCCTTGGCAAGTTCCGCCACGATGCCGCCGCCTCCGGCTCCTTATGTCAGCGAGCGCGCGGCGGTGAGGATGCGCGCGCAGCCTTCCTTGATGACGTCTTCCGATGTGGCGAACGAAATGCGGAAATAGGGATCGCAGAAGAAGCCTGCCCCAGGCACTGTGACGACACCAAAGGCCTCGATCAGGTATTTGCAGAAATCGGCAGAGCTTGTGATCGTGACACCGGCGCATTCAAGGCCCGGAGCATCTCGCAACAGGCTGAGAGCCAGGTCGCGCCGCTGCCGGTAGCAGCAGGATGCGCGGGCACTCGTCAGACGCTATCAACGAACGGCGTATTATGAAGCACAACGCCGCGCCGCGCGGTCCCACGCTCGCGGCGATGCCGGTGAGTTTGTCCATTGGGCGAAGGTTTCGGCCGAGATCGCGCGTATCGCACCCGCAGCCGAAACGGACATAGCCGTCGTGCAGGCGACGGTCGACGCAGAACTCAATCGGGAGCGTGACGTGCCAGCGCGCAGGAACTGACCGCCTACTTCATGCCACCTTTGGAATGGTGGGGCCGTGATCATCTGTTCCGGCATCTGACGGGCGATCACGTTCGGGGGTTGTGTCGCAAACCAAGTTTCAGATCGAACGATCGTTGGGCTCGTGGCGATGATGATGGG
>NZ_JBFUKO010000586.1:0-3362 GCF_056400805.1 Aminobacter sp. P4_H6_2 | reverse complement strand
CTCCTCGTCGGTCCAGGATTCGACCACTCCCTCCGCGTGATACGCCAGGATAGCGTACAACATCGTTGCCTCTCCCTTGCCTTCTCTCGATTTCAGCTTGGAACCATTATTTAGGTTCGATTGCAGTCGAGCAAGCCTGCGTTGTTTTCGGAGTAAATTGCAGCATCCTCCAATGCGTTGCTTAGCCCGCGCGCCAAAAGCTACCGGCTGCCCACCCCAACACAGGGTCACCGCTCAGCAGCGCCTGCCTTCGAACAGGTCGCGTTCGCGGGCGAGGCCGTCGCCGACGACATCGAAGAACGCGCGGACCCTCGCGGTGCCTTTCAAGTCGGAGTGGGTGACGATCCACAGTTCGCCGGCAAGCTCGGGCAAAGGCGCGGCAAGCGCGCGGACGAGACCGGGCTCGCCGTCGCCGAGATAGCAGGGCAAAAGCGCCATGCCGATGCCACCCCTGGCGGCGACTGCCTGATTGACCAGGCTATTGGTGCGGTAGACGAAAGCGTCCGCCGCAACGGCGCGGTCGAGCCAGTCGGCCGCCATGATGCCGCCCGCCGTCTCTTCCCAGCCGATCAGCGATTGACGGCCAAGGTCGCCAGGGCCCTCGATCGGTCCGCCATGGGCGTGGAGATAGGCGGCGGATGCGAAGAAGGTCCATGCGACGCCGGCAAGCTTGCGGCCCCACAGGTCACTTTCCTTAGGGCGGATCGGCCGCAGCGCGATGTCGGCCTCTCGGCGCGACAGGGAGAGCACGCGGTTTTCGATCACCAGTTCGACCATGATGCCGGGATGTACCTGCCGGAACGCGGCAAGGTGCCTGGTCAGCCTGGAGTAGGCCAGAGTCTCCGATGAGGTGACTCGCAGTCGGCCCAACAGCCGGCCGTCGGCACCGGCGATGTCGCGCGCCAGGGACAGCGCCTCGTCCTCCATGCGTTCCGCGGCGGCCGCCATGCGCTCGCCTGCAGGTGTCAGCTGATAGATGCCGCCGGGAAGGCGTTCGAACACCCGCACCGCCAGCCGCTGTTCGAGAGCATTGAGCCGGCGGAACACCGTTGAGTGGTCAATGCCGAGCACTCCAGCTGCTGCGGTGAGGCTGCCAGCGCGGGCTATAGAGAGCACCAGCCTGAGTTCGTTCCAGTCTTCCATGCGTGCCTTCTAGCACACCCTGGTCTTGCAGTCATGCAAACGCAATTGGCAAAGATCCAATGAGTATTGTGAATGCGCAAAGCCTAGATTTGTCCCGGAAGCAACGGCCAAACGGTCAGAACCCAAGAGGACAGATCATGAAACTCTATTTCGCCACCGGCACCTGCTCGCTGTCGCCCCACATCGTAGCGCTCGAGGCCGGCATCCCGCTCGACATCGAGCGGGTCGACATATCTAGGAAACCGCATGTCACCGGCTCCGGTCATGACTTCGCCAAGGTCAACCCCAACGGCTATGTTCCGGTGCTCGAACTCGACGACGGCTCGCTTCTCACGGAAGGTGCGGCGATCGTCCAATACCTCGCCGACCTCAAACCGGAAGCGAATCTTGCGCCGGCGGCCGGCACGCGCGAACGCTATCAGGCGCAGTCCTGGCTCAACTTCGTCGCCACCGAACTGCACAAGATGTACAGCCCCTGGCTGTTCCATCCCGAATATGGGGCCCAGGCGCAGGAAGTGGCGCGCGGCAAGATTGCCCAGCGGCTCGCTTTTGTCGAAAGCCATCTCGCGGCTTCCGGCCCGTTCCTGATGGGCGAACGCTTCACCGTCGCCGACGCCTATCTGTTCACCATCGTCGGCTGGTCGGGCTTTGCCAAAGTCGACCTCTCGGCTTTCCCAAGCCTGCGCGCCTATATGGGCCGCGTCGGAAGTCGGCCAAAGGTGCGCGAGGCGATGCAGGCCGAAGGTATGAAGCTCGCCGCATGATGAGCCAGGGTCTCGCCTGGATCCTGCTGGTGATCGCCGGGCTGCTCGATGTGGCCTGGGCGGTGTCGATGAAATATGCCGAGGGCTATACCAAGCCAGGATGGAGCATCGTCTCCATCCTGCTTCTCGGTGCTTTCGTCTATTTGCTCGGCCGCGTGCTGGACACGCTTCCTGTTGGCACGGCCTATGCGGTGTGGACGGGCATCGGAGCGGCCGGAACCGTTGTCATGGGTGTCGTGCTGTTTGGCGAACCGCTCGGGCCCATACGACTTGGTGGCATAGCTGCCGTGCTCGCCGGCATCGCCATGCTCAAGCTCGCGCCGGCCTGACCGCTTGCGAAAAAAAGCCCCTCCCTATGGCGGGAGGGGCAGTGGGGGTGGAATCGAAGGTTGGAAAGGTCAGGCCGCGGCGCGCAGCTCTGTGCTGTCGACCTTCACCCGTTCGGACTTTGGATCGTAGGGCGCCTTGAGATGGGCGGTCGCCGCGTGGCGCTCGCCAGCGAGATCGATCTCGTAGCGGCCGCTTTCGATGAACGCCTTGTCGACGCCCTCAGCGTGTGCGATCAGCCCGAGTGCTACGGAGCGACCGAGCGTGTGGCCGTAGCTCGCCGAGCGCACTTCGCCGACAGGCTTGCCGTCGCGCAGGATCAGCTCGCCGCCCCACAGCATGGGAGCCGCATCATCGAGCGTGAACTGTACGATGCGGCGGGTGAGCTTGCCCTTGGCCTTTGCCTCGACCAGAGCATCGCGCCCGATAAACCCGCCCGGCTTGTCCATCGACACGGCGAAGGCAAGCCCTGCCTCGTAGGGATTGATGTCGGGCGTAAGCTCGCGGCTCCAGGCGCGGAAGCCTTTTTCGATGCGCAGTGCTTCGAGTGCGTAGTAACCGCAATCGGTGAGGCCGAGGTCGCGACCGGCCTCATGCAGCGCTTCATAAACGCCAACGGCGAATTCGGTCGGCACGATCAGCTCCCAGCCAAGTTCACCGACATAGGTCATGCGGTTGGCGTAGGCGGTGGCATAGCCGACGTCGATCTCCTTTATCGTGGCGAAGGGGAAACCGGCATTCGACAGATCAGCCGAAGTGAGCTTGGCCAGGATGTCGCGCGAGCGCGGCCCCATAAGTGCCAGCACCGAATAAGACGAGGTGACGTCGGTCAGCGTGACATGCGCGCCCTCGGGGATGTTCTTGCTGATCCAGTCAGCATCGTGCACGGCTTGGGCCGAGCCGGTGACGATCAAGAACTTGTCGCGCGCCAGCCGCATCACGGTCAGGTCGCTCTCATAGCCGCCGCGCTCGTTGAGCAGGCCTGTATAGACCGAGCGGCCGATGTCGAGGTCGATGTCGGCTGCGCAGATATGGTTGAGCGCCGAAGCGGCATCCCGGCCCTGCACCATGATCTTGGCAAACGAGGTCTGGTCGAAGATGCCGGCGGCCTCGCGCACGGCCTTCATC
>NZ_JBFUKO010000585.1:0-3368 GCF_056400805.1 Aminobacter sp. P4_H6_2 | reverse complement strand
GCGCAGAATGCGGTCCTGCCTGCTGGTACCATGACCACCGAAGCAGATCGCACGATCCTCGAAGTGTCGGGCGATCTGCGCAACGAAAATGACATCCGCAATCTGAACATTCCTACAGCATCAGGCTTCGTGCGGCTTGGCGACATCGCCAGCGTGGTTCGCGGCACCGTCGATCCGCCGCAGCCGATGTTCCGCGTCAAGGGCAAGCCCGCGATAGGCATTGCTGTTTCGATGGAATCCGGTGGCGACATCCTCGAGCTCGGACGCAACATCGATACGGTGATGAGCCGGTTCGAACATGATCTGCCTATCGGCATCAACATGGTTCATGTCGCGAGCCAGCCGGAGGTCGTCACCAACGCCATCCGCGGTTTCACTGTTTCGCTGACCCAGGCCGTGATCATTGTGCTTGGCGTCAGCTTCATAGCGCTTGGATTCCGTGCTGGCCTGGCCGTTGCGGTGTCGATCCCGCTGGTGCTGTGCATGACCTTCCTTTTGATGGAAATCACCGGCATCGCGCTTCAACGGGTGTCACTGGGGGCGTTGATCATAGCGCTGACACTGATGATCGACGATGCCATGGTGGCGGTCGAAATGATGATGGCCAAGCTCGAGGAGGGCTATGACCGGGTAAAGGCAGCGTCCTTTGCCTATACCTCGACAGCCTTTCCCATGCTGGCGGGCACGCTCGTCACGATTGCCGGCTTCATCCCCGTCGGCTTCGCCCGCAGCGTGTCGGGCGAATATGCGCGATCGCTCTTCCTGGTGATTACGTTCGCGCTGATCCTTTCATGGCTCGTCGCCGTATTGCTGACACCAATCGTGGGCCTTGCGGTGCTTAAGTCGGGCTCAAACACAGGCGAAAAAACCGAAAGCGCACTCGTTCGAGGCTTCAAGAAGCTTCTTTATGCCTGCGTTCGGCTTCGTTTCGCCGTGGTTTTGGGCACGGCTGCGTTATTCGTCGTGGCCTTGATGGCCTCCCCTTTGATGAAGAGGCAGTTCTTCCCGCCGTCCGATCGTCCCGAACTGATGCTTCAGCTTGTTTTGCCGCAGAGCGCTTCCACGCAGGCGACAGCGGCCGAGGTTGAGCGTGTCGAGAAGGTTCTCGAGCTCGACGAGGATGTCGTCGACTGGAGCTTCTATGTCGGATCAGACGCCATTCGCTTTTATTTGCCGATGGACATCCAGGCCCCGGCGCCGTTCCGCGCTCAGGCCGTGGTCATCGCCAAGAGCGTCAAGGCACGCGACGCCTTGCAGGCGAGGTTGCAGAAGGAACTTGACGAGAAGTTCCCCAACATCGTCGCCCGTGTCTCTCCGCTGGAGATGGGACCGCCAGTGGGCTGGCCGGTCCAACATCGTATCAGCGGTCCAGACGTGGCCGGCGTACGCGACCTTGCATGGAAGGTTGCCGACGTCGTTGGCGACGTGAACGGGGTCATTGCACCCAATCTCGACTGGAATGAACCGATTAGGAAGGTCGTGATCGATGTCGATCAGGACCGGGCACGGCTGGTTGGGTTGAATTCGGCGGCAATCGCCCAGACGCTGTTTGCCACCGCATCGGGCCTTCCGATCACGCAGGTGCGCGATTCTATCTATCTGGTGAACGTCGTCGCTCGCGCCGCAGCCGAGGAGCGCACCAATATCGAGACGCTGCGTTCCCTGCAGATCCCGATCGGACCGAACCAGACTGTGCCGTTGTCCAGTATCGCCATGATTGAGTACCAGACGACGCAGCCGATCATCTGGCGGCGCGACCGAGAGACCACGATCACCGTCCAGGCCGACGTCAAGGAGGGCGTTATGGCGGAGAGCGTGGTGAGTGCGGCCGAGCCCAAGATCGACCAGCTTCGCAAGGACAACCCGAACTTCAACATCGAGGTTGGTGGCTCTGTCGAAGGTGCCGAAACCGGTATGGCTTCGGTGCTTGAGATGATCCCGCTGATGGCGATCATCATGGTTGTCATCCTGATGTTCCAGCTACAGAGCGTTCAGCGCCTGCTTTTGGTCATCAGTGTGGTACCGCTGGGACTGATCGGCGTGGTGTTGATCATGCTGGTGACGAATACGCCGGTAGGTTTCATCGCTGTTCTCGGCATGATCGCGCTGATTGGCATGATCACACGAAACTCGGTGGTGCTGATCGACCAGATCGACAAGCGTATTGAAGCTCAGGGAAAGTCCTGGAAGAGTGTTATCGATGTCACAGCCGAGCGTGTTCGGCCGGTATTCCTCACTGCCGGATCGACTATCCTTGGCATGCTGCCGATCATACGCGATCCGTTCTGGGCGCCGCTTGCCTTCACGGTCATCGGCGGCCTGGTGGTTGCCGCCGCCCTGACACTGATCTTCCTGCCGGCGCTGTACATCATGTGGTTCCGTATTCCGGCGGAGCGGGACCCGGCTGAGGCCAAGGCCCATTCGGCCGAGCCTGCGGTCGTGGCGGGCTGAGCAAGGCTGATAGGCTGAACCCACCCGGTCCTCCGGGTGGGTTGCCGGATGCCAGGCTTCGACACGGAAACCAAAATGACGGGACGACGATTTGGCCAACTCCATCGAGATCCGTCTTGAGGACGTTTCGCAACTTTTCGAAACGATGGACCCGTTCCCTTCCCGGGATCGCGAACTGGCAAGGGAGGCGGACGCCTATATCTTCGACTGGGCGCACGAATTGCCTCGCAATCAGCCGCTCGAAATCACCATTCACCTGCCGGCGAGTGCGGCGCAAAGTGCAGCCGTTCGTAGCCTGGATAAGTCGCTCGCCAATTTCTTCACCTATCGGGCGAGGATCGTCGGTCGCGAACTGAGTGACCTGTTCAGAATGGGGCGGCGTACACTCATGGTTGGACTGGCCGTCTTGGCAGCATGCCTGGCGATCGGCCAGACACTTGCCGCCTTGGTGCCAGACAGCGGCGTAGCGCATTTCTTCGAAGAGGGCCTGATTATCGTTGGATGGGTTGCTCTATGGCGACCGCTCGAGATTTTTCTGTATGACTGGTGGCCGATCGCCCAAAACAGGAAACGCTACCGGCGCTTGGCCGGGGCGTCAGTGCGTGTCCAGTTCTATAATGGCGCTGAAACGTCCGGCGCCGGATGTTGACGTTTGCCGCTACCGCCCAAAATGAAACGCAATGCATAGCCGCAGGATTTACGGCTAATCCCTTCCATGTGTTCGGCGCGATATGATTTAGCGCTCGCAACGCTTGGCGTTCGTTCACTCGTTTGAAAATTGGAGTTCGTCATGTCTGATCTGATCGTCATCGTCTATCCCACGGAAGCCAAGGCTGAAGAGGTGCGGGAACGCCTGCTTGAGCTGCAGAAACAATACCTTATCAAGATCAGCGACGCTGTCATTGCAACCAAGAACG
>NZ_JBFUKO010000584.1:0-3375 GCF_056400805.1 Aminobacter sp. P4_H6_2 | reverse complement strand
AGCCAGCGATAATTCCTTGCCAAATGGACAAGTCGAGCCGAAATCCTGTGGCTACGATCACCATGACCGGGCCGGCCGCCGTCGCGGCGGTGACAAGGCTGCTGCGCCACAAGGCCGTACAAACATCTGCCCAGCTCATGGAAATCCGGCGGCAGACGATGTGCAGCGAAACGAAGGCTTGAAACGGGATCGCCAGCATCAGGCTCCACGCGACAGCATGAAGGCTTATGAAACTGGCGATGGCAACGATCGCAGCAGAGATGGGAAAGACGATGAGAGCCCGGCGAAAGATGTCACTGACGGCACCGGTCGAGACAAGCACGGGATAGTTCAGCTCGAAGCTGAAGCTGAACAAAGTGGCGATCGCCATGATCTGAACCAGGGGAACCACGGCCAGCCATTGGTGGCCGAGCAGAATGTCGACCACCGGATAGGCAAGCAAGGCGATGGTGATGAGGGCCGGCCATTGCAAGGCGGTCACCAATTCGAGCGCCTTGAGGTAGGGCCCCTTCAGGCTGCGGCCTTGTCTCGCCTCGGTCGCGAACGCCGGTAGGATCACTGGCATCGCCCCTCCGAGGATCAGCTTGTCCGGCAACTGGCAGATCATGGCGCTCCGGCTCAGCAGGCCGGCGGCGTCAGGCGAAATCATCCGGCCGAGCAGCAGGTAGGGCAGCGCCTCATATGTCCTGAGCAGCACGACGGTGGCGCCGTTGTATCCGCCGAAGGCGATCATATCGCGCCAATGGCGGAATGATGGCTTGAACATCCAGAAGTGCGGGCAAAACGAGAGGGCAAGCAGGCCCATGACGCTGGCGGAAGCCAGCCACGCCCAGGCAAAGCTCATATAGCTGAAGCCCAGAAGCGCCAGCGTGATGGTCGCCACGGCACTGGTTGCCGTTCCGGCTATGTTGATGGTCACAACCTTTCCGAAACCCATGTCGCGGCGCAATAGCGTCGACACCTGCATCGAGATCAATTCCAGGAAGAGGCTGGCCGAGATCACACGAAGGTAGGGAACCAGTTTTTCTTCGCCATAGGCCGATGCCAGATGTGGAGCGGCAAGGGCAAGTGCGGTGCTGACTGCAATGGTCAGGATCAGCATCACCGTGAATGCGCCGCGGATTTCTTCCGGTGACAGTTCGCCCCGTTGAATAAGGAAGCTGCCGCTGGCGAACTCCCTGACCGACATGACAATGCCGACGATCGCCATGCCGATCACCGATACGCCGATTTCGCTTGGCGAAAGGATGCGGGAGACGATGGCAACCGTTACGAAGTTAGCGACGAGGGCAAAGTAGCGGTCGCCAGTGCTCAGCAGAAGCGCGCGCTGTATTCCTGACATCAGGCCTAGATCTCCCGACCGCGAACGGGAAGCTCAAATTGGTGACAATTCGGCTCCTGAACAGTTTTGCTCGGAAAGGCGCTAGCTTGTCATGCCGGCCAAAGGGGTGGGTTTAGCCGTCAAAAGGCGTAAAGCCCCCGGTTGCTCCCCCAATACGGTCGGGTTGCGGAGCAGTCTGCTGAATGTAGCATGGCAAGCGGACAACGAGAGCAAGACTGCTGTGTACAGGTCCTTGGCAATCGGAATTGTGTCTCTCCTGGCGACATCAGGTGTCGCCTCGGCCGACCTCCTGTGGGGTGTCAACGGCCATCCCTTGAATGCATATCCCGGCGTCAGCATCGAGCGCCAGCTCAACTACCTGAAGGACCTCGGGATGAAGTCCTACCGCGTCAACATTTCAGGCTTGGAGGCAGCGGACGATCTCGCTGCATTGGTGAGCGCTGGAAAGCAACGCGGAATAGAAATCCTGCCGGTCATCACCCCCGGTCATATTGATCTCGACAAGGACAGCGCGAGCGAACTCTATGAAAAGGCACGGACCCTGGCGCTCGGCCTCGGCTCCCGGTTCAAGGCCGACATCCGGGTCTGGGAGCTGGGCAACGAAATGGAGAATTACGCCATCATCAAGCCTTGTGAAAAGCGCGACGATGGCAGCCAGTATCCCTGCTTTTGGGGTGCCGCGGGCGGTGTCGACGCCCGGGACTATTATGGTCCCCGATGGGTGAAAGTGAGTGCGGTCCTGAAGGGACTTTCGGTTGGAATGACTGAAGCAGACCCCACCATCCGCAAGGCGATGGGCACGGCCGGTTGGGGGCATACCGGTGCGTTCGAGCGTATGCAGCAAGACGGCATCAAATGGGACATCACCGTCTGGCACATGTACGGGGACGACCCCGAATGGGCCTTTGGGAAGCTTGCCCGCTACAATCTGCCCATCTGGGTCACCGAGTTCAACAATCCCTATGGCAGTCAGCGCGGCGACAAGCTGCAAGCCGATGGCCTGAAGCGAACCATGGTCCGGCTGCGGGAATTGCAGGGCAAATACCGGATTGAGGCGGCCCATATCTACGAGCTTTTAGACGAGACCTATTGGGCCCCGGATTTCGAGGCTTACATGGGATTGGTGCGCCTGAATGGCAGTGCCGAGAGCGGCTGGAAGGTGGGCGAAGCCAAACCGAGCTATAATGTGGTGAGAGAGCTAATCCGCGGAATCCGCCCACCATTTCTGCCAGGCCGAGTTTGCGATCTTCAGTCAGTCCAGGCTGCCAACCCCATTCCTGTCCGGCAAGTGCGCTTCGGATATTGCCTGATGCTGGGCCGAGGTAATGGTGGGGCCGAGCTGGAGCAGTGGGCCGGCGAACTCGAAAATGGCAAAGCCAGCTATGTGGACATGATGATGTCCATACTCCGCTCCGACGAATTCAACGACCGCTACGAGACGCTTGCCATGTCGGACCGCGCTTATGTCGGGTTTCTCTATCAATTGCTCGTAGGACGCCAGGGCGATACCTACGGTGTGGATAGCTACGTTCAGCAACTGCAGACCGGTCTGATGACCCGCGAAGGCATAGCGCTGGGCATGATGATGTCGAGCGAATTCGCCGACAAATATGCCGCCCAATTGGGCGGGAATCGTGATGCACGCGCCACAGGCACCCAGCCTCCCGGCTAGCGAATTCAACCTCCGGGCGAAGGAGAGGCACATGACGCGTGCGGCACAGTTGAGGCCAAGCGGTTGGCTGTACCTATTCAATTGCCTGTTTCTCACCCTTTGTCTGTCGGTGGCGATGAGCTTGTCAGCGCATGCCTGTGAAATTCCCGCGTCCGACGCGGCCTTTCCGCTTCAGGTCCAGCCCGGCAAGCGCTACCTCGTCGACGCCCATGGCCAACCCTTTTTTATGCAAGGTGACTCGCCTTGGTCATTGATCACTCAACTGACCAAGGAGGACGCTGACCTTTATCTCCGCGATCGCAAGGCCCGCGGGTTCAATACGCTGCTCGTGAACCTGCTTGAGCACCGCTTTGCCGAGAAT
>NZ_JBFUKO010000583.1:0-3376 GCF_056400805.1 Aminobacter sp. P4_H6_2 | reverse complement strand
CCGAGTAGCCAGGCAATCTGAGAAGCTTGCAGGTTTTCTCCGAGATAGCGCACCGCCAGATCGCGCCGTAATTGGTCAAGGATTTCTCCAAAGCTCAACCCTTCAGCTGACAACCTACGGGCAAATGTCCTCTCACTAAGGCCAAGCCGACGTGCGACCGTCGTTGCTTGTGCTTCACCGTGCGGCAGTAGTGGCGCGATGGTGTTCTCGACCAATGTCCGAAACGGGCTGATGTTAGGTGCCCGTGTCGCGATGGCGTCCTCGCAGCTCTTCACCATCAACTCGTTGAGATAAGGGTCATAACCAACCAGAGGCAGCTCCATGACCGCAGCCTCGAAGCAAATCTCATCGACATATGCGTCGAAGCTGACGTCGCAGCCCAGGACCTGCTGCATTCTTCGGCCATCCGAGCGATGGTGAACGAAACTCACCGACTGAGGTACAATCTTGTAGCCGACAAGTTGACGGCAGAGCCGCAACATCCCGACCGCAAGGCACTCCATCAAATGTCGGTCGTCGTGACGAGATACCCCCACATAAGAAAGTCCAATGCGGCAGCCTGATCCTTGAGCTATCCGTACCACCAATGCCTCATCGGCTATCCGCACGTACCGCTCAAGGCGTTTCAGTGCATCACCGAGCCGCTCCGATGATGCAGCTACATAGTAAAGCATCCCGATTTCGCGGAGGTCGAAGTCGGACGCCAGAGTTGGCCCTATCCAGTCATTCCCCAATGCTTGGGAAGCCCGCTCAAGAAAGTCGATCACGGACTTTACCTTGACACGTTGGCGGCCCTCCAGGGCGGCGCGAGACAGGCTTGACCGGGCGAGTAAAGAACCGGCGTCTATGCCGCGACACTCGAGAAGTGCGACCGCCAAGTGAGCCGCTAAGCCAATCGAGGATGGCACCGCAGTTGGTCTCCGACGAATTGTCAGCGCTTCACCGATCACCGGGACGCCGCCGCGCAAACGACCCATGCCGCAATATGAGCCGACTGGCAGCTCAGCGCAAATGTTTGACGTCACGCAGCAAGACCTCTGCCGATCAACGCGGTAACAAGGCCCCGCCGAGACGCATTCTTTTCGGTGTGTCGAAGCACGGCACTGCGACCGAGTTGGGGGGGTCGGCGGTCTGCAGTGCCGGTTCATGCGACGCGCTGTGGTCGGCATCGGATGCCGCTCGGCCACTTGGCATATTGGGTAGAGCTCGACCAGCACACTGTTCGATAGCAAGTCGAAAAGGACGCCGCTAAGCAGAATTCTACGGAGAGGCAGAATGTCGAGTGGAAGACGACAGTCAGCGGTAGCGGCACGACGTTTTTAGTTCCTCGCCGCTGAGTATTGAACATCTCCGAGCTGTGAAGTTAACGCGGCATGGGCCTTCGGCATCTCATTGCTTCACCTCGCGGCTGGGACGAGGGTTGTCCGTCCCCATCTTCTGAACTTGAGCATTCACGGACAAGCCGAAGCGCGTTTCCCATATCAAAGGCGAGCCTGGCCACTCCAAGATGAATGCGCGCCACGGCATGGGCCGCCTCGTGGACGGCCGAACCACGGCGGCAAATAGTGCGATGGCCATTCCTAACGATCAGAATAATTCGTCCCCTACTGGGGCTCCATTCTGAGCGAAGGCAACTCCCACATTAAGTCTCGTCATGACCTCGGAGCCAACAAGGAGCTCTTCCAACGAATATCGAGCCTTCCTTTGAAGAGGACGGGCAATAGGCTCTCCTTTGGAAGTCACCTGCTGACCAGCATGACGCCGATTTGCCTTCCATGTAGACCTCACGAATGCCTCCGAGCTATGCCCCACATAAATGGCATATCCTCTGCCTCTTTGCCATCAGGTGCTTGCCGTGCCTACAGGCTGGCTGCCATAATCGATCAAATGTGATAGTTAAAGAGCACACAGCGACCATAAGGCATCAAATATGACAGCTGCTACAGACTACTCCGTTGCATCAACGACCCAGATCCTGGGGAATCTTGGGCGCAGATTTGCGTCTAATCGACTAGCCAAGAATATGACCCAAGCTCAGTTGGCAGAGGCCGCTGGAATTGGAGAAGCCACTGTCGCGCGGCTTGAGAAAGGCTCTGCCTCTTCGATAGACACAGTAGTTCGCGTGATGCTGGCCTTGGGGCTAAGGTCTCATCTGGAATCGCTCCTCCCCGACCCATCCATTCGCCCGATCGAACGTGTTCGCTTGCAAGGACGGGAGCGGCGCAGGGCTCGACCCAAAAAGATCGCTTCGAACTCGGTGCCGTTTGAGTGGGGCGACGAAGAGGACGGCTAACGCACCTTCAGCTGGTTTGATTGAGGCCTGTTTGTAGGCTTCCATCTGAGTATTGCTCTGCTTGGCCATTAACTATATTCGATCGGCTGTGTTTTTGGATCTTGCCAAATATTCTGGCCGCTGCCATAAGCCGCTTCCCGACGTTCGCTCGGGCAGGACAGGACCTTAAGAATGACTGCGAAAATCATATCGATAACTGTGTGGGACGCCCGCACGACCGCCTAACGGCTTCGGTATGATTCACCGATGCTGAAGCGTCGGTTCTCAGTTCTCCCACCTCAACATCACCAAATATGGCGTTGGCCTTCAACGTGTTGACGTTCAACACGCAGGCCGACCTTGCCATGTCTAGTCGCCTCGTCTGACGCTCCCGCGTCAGCGCATTCCTGTCGTCCAACTCTCGTAGATTTGGGCATTCCAACCCGCCGTCAACAACGGCCAGCCAAAGGAGGCATGAAATGAAAGTATCCGCCATCGCCGCCTCCCGCGGACCCCAAGCACAGCTCCGAATAGCAGTCTGACGCTCGAACTTTCATCCAGATCAAGCGCTGCGGAGATCTCAACCATCTCCGAATTCAGACCACTCGGCCGCCATCGCGCGCCGACAACAGGAGATTTGTGCCATGTCGAACAAAAAACTGCCCCCTCACCTACGCCGCCCCGAAAGCGAATCGAGCCAGCCTCGCCGCAAACACGGTCGACAGATGATGAATGCCAAACTGACCTCTCCCACTGCTCGGGCGGGCCAACTGTGGGTTCCTCCTTCCGAGTCGCTGGCTGCGCGAAAGTTCAGCTTGCGTAGCAGGAGCTCTTTCCGAGGCACGATCGTCAATCCTCGCACCAATCGGGAAATGCACTACGAAAGCACGCTGGAACGCGACGCAATGTACATTCTCATGGCACGTCCCGACGTTGCTGAAATTCGCGATCAACCTCCTGCGATCCCGTACTTCGACAGAGATCTGCGTCGACGCCATCATTGGTTTGACCTTGAGGTGCGCCTTCATTGCGGCAGGCGCTACGCGTTTGCAATCAAACCGGAGAAGCAGGTTGCTAAAAGTGGCATCCTCGACACCCTTCAAC
>NZ_JBFUKO010000582.1:0-3380 GCF_056400805.1 Aminobacter sp. P4_H6_2 | reverse complement strand
AAATACGCCGATGGCCTGCCGCTCTACCGGCAGGAGGCAATCTATGCCCGCGACAAGGTCGAGCTCAGCCGCTCGCTGATGGCACAATGGATGGGCAAGGTCGGCTTCGAGCTTAAGCCGCTCGCCGACTACATTCTGGAGCGGATCAAGCAGGGCGAGCGGGTCTTCGCCGACGAGACCTCGCTGCCGACCTTGGCGCCGGGAACCGGAAAGGTCCGAAAAGCTTGGCTATGGGCTTATGCGCGCGACGACCGGCCCTTCGGTGGCGCCAGCCCGCCCATGGTCGCCTATCGCTTCGAGGATGGTCGCGGCGGCGACTGCGTTGTCCGCCACATGACGGGCTTCACCGGCATCCTGCAGGTGGATGGATACTCGGCTTACACACAGCTCGCCAAGGCAAGAACGAACTCCAATGAGGGCGTCGCTCTCGCGGGCTGCTGGGCTCACCTACGCCGCCGGTTTTACGAACTGCACATCAACGGCAGTTCCCAAATCGCAACGCAGACTGTCACGACCATGGCCGAACTCTGGTCCATCGAGGAGGAGGTTCGCGGCCAGGTTCCTGCCGCACGCGCCGCCGCCCGTCAGGACCGCTCCGCTGTCATCGTGGCCGAGCTCTTCAAGTTCTGGGAAAAGGAGCTGCCGCGGATCTCGGGAAAATCGAAGCTTGCTGAGGCAATCCGCTACGCAACGTCCAGGCGAGCGGCCCTCGAGCGCTTCCTCGCCGACGGCCGCACCGAAATCGACTCCAACATTGTCGAGCGAGCAATCAGGCCCCAGACCATCGTCAGAAAGAATGCGCTCTTCGCCGGTAGCGACGATGGTGCTTCATACTGCTCATCCCGTCATGCTGTTGAAAGATCGAGTAGATTTGGCTGACGCTCGTCGGGTGGCGGGCGTCGTGAGCGGCGTAGGTCGGCCTGCCGGCGTATCTCCTCTCGCTCAAGGTCGGCGCGTCGAATGATCCAGGGTGCGCCTTTGCAATGTTGTTCTGCCGGAAGAGCGCCCTCGGCGATGAGACGGCGGATGGTCGATTGGCTGAGGGTCAGGGCTGCGGCCGCCTCATCGAGCGTAACCTCTCCGCGTTCGGCGCGCTCGCCGTCACGATAGACGGCGATGTCATGTTGATGGCGCAGGGAGCAGATACGCCCCCGTGTCCAGCTCTTGCCATGCCCGGTCGTCTTACCGGATCGGTTAAGTACCGCGGCGATCGTTTCGTCAGGCATCTGGCGAGCCAGGGCGCGAACCAAGTCGACCACTTCCGCGTCGGTAGTCCACCGCGTCTGGCCGGCGCGGTTCCGCTTCACCATCAGACGGGTATGGTCACCGCCCTGCCAGTGGATGATCAGCTCCAGGTTATCGCCGACGACATCGACGATGATCTCGGCGATGACCGTGCGGATGATCTTCTTGCGCGTCTCCGGCGTGGTGCCGGGGCTCTCCCAAGCACGAATCAGGTCCTGACCGAGCGCCATGAGCCGCTCGCGGTCGGCCTCGGTCAGCGCCGGCGCCTTGTCGGAATCGAGCTGATCCATCTCGAGTTCAAGATCACGAACTGCAGCCAACCGTTCGTTCCATCGCCGCTCCAGTTCTCCAGCTACAAGGCGATTCTCTGGATCGGCGGCGTCGTACTGACGCTGCGCCCTGGCAGCCTCGTAGCGCGCTTGCTGCAGCGCCAGGTCGAGTTGGCTCTTCTTCTCCGAGCGCTGCTGACTGAGCGTTTCTACGGCCGCCAGTGCCGCTTCCACGCCCAGAGGCTGGAGCCTGTCCAGCACTTCCTTGGCAAGCACATGGTCGACGCGCATTCCGCCAAAGGTGATGCATCGCGCCGCCGCGAGTTGGTTGAAGGCGCCCACGCACTCGTAACGATAAGTCTGGCCGTAGCGGACGTGAAGCTTCTTGCCGCACCGGGCGCAGCGGAGCAGGCCGGGCAGCAGTGCTTCGCCGGTGCGGACCGCGCCTCGGCTCATGAACCGCTTGCCGTTGGTGTTATCGGCGATCAGCTGTTGATTCCTTTCGTACTCGGCCCAGGCAATATAGCCCTCGTGGTGGTCGCGGATCAAAACCTCCCAGTTGCGCCAGTCGCGCTGCATGCTCCGGACCACCCGCTTGCGCCCGTTCTCGATCGTCACGCGCGCGGTTCGGCGGCCGAAGGCGTAGGCGCCGGCATAGACGGGGTTGGTCAGCATGTGATGAACTGTCGGATAAACAGGCAAGCGCCAGATAACCCGGCCGACCGCACTGTTGCCCAGGGCAGGCAACAGAACCTTTTCCTGCCTGCACCACACCAGTACCTGGCGGATCGTCTGAAGCTCGGCGAATTTGCGGAACACCAACGCGATGGCCTCCTGGACACGTCGATCTGCATCCTTCTCGATACGGTCTCCACCAGCCTTCACATAGCCGATCGCCACGGTGAGGAAGAGTTCGCCCCGGCGCGCCTTCTGCTTCATTGCTTCGGTCGAGCGTTGCCGAAAGACCGAGAGTTCCATCTCGCTCATCGTGCCCTTCATGCCGAGCAGGAGCCGGTCGTTGGGCGAGGCCGAGTCGTAGACGCCGTCCTCGTCGACAATCAGTGTGCCGACCAGACCGCAGAACTCCAGGAGCGTATGCCAGTCGCGCCCATTGCGCGCCAGCCTGGAAGCCTCCAGCGAGAGCACGGCACCGACGCGGCCCTCGCAGATTGCCGCCAGAAGCCTTTCGAAGCCGGGCCGGCGTGCGCCCCCGCCCGATCGGCCAAGATCGTCATCGATCACCTCGACGTCGGGCCACCCCAACTGGCGGGCCCGATCGGCCAGGCCGTATTGCCGCCGCTGGCTTTCCAGGTTCCGGGCAACCTGGAAAGCCGTCGATTGCCGGACATAGACGATGGCGTTCCGTACCAGATGATCAGCCGTGATCTTCGTCATCGCCCGCCTCCAACTGATCTGCCACGGCCACCATCGCCTCCATCAGGAGTGCCTGTAGCTGCTCCACCGCTTTCGTCCGCTCCGCCGGCGCGAGCCTCATGGCTGGCGGCGGCTCCTCGAACAGATCCTGTTGCGCATGCGTCCACTGCTTCGCCATCAGTGCCTCCTTCGGGAATCTCTTCCCCAAGGTTGCAGGCGAGGCCTGAGTCCAGGAACGCCCTAAGATCTAAAAGTCGGGCAACCGAAATGCGCGGAACGTCAGTGGTTTTGACCGATGCGACCGCTGGATCAAGCATCCATGCGGGAACCAGGAAGGATGGGCACTCGCCTGAGCGCAGGGTCAAATGACGACTGCCGTTGTGGAACTGATCTGCAATCACGATCGCGGGCCGCCGGAACAGCGGGTGGAACGGATAGGCGACCTCCACCTCATGCCCTAGAATCCGGGCATCATGAGGTCCCGTCGGACGG
>NZ_JBFUKO010000581.1:0-3387 GCF_056400805.1 Aminobacter sp. P4_H6_2 | reverse complement strand
CTTCGACGTGATCGGTTTCGGCTGCACCTCAGGCGCGCTGGTGATCGGCGAAGCCCAAGTTGCCAAGCGCGTCCGGGAAGTCATGCCCGAGGTAAAGGTCACCGATCCGGTGACCGCAGCGCTCGCAGCCTTCAAGGCGATGGGCGCCAAGAAGATCGCGCTGCTCACGCCCTATATAGCCACCATCAACCATTCGCTGCGCGAAGCCTTCATGGCGCGCGGGCTTGAGATCCCGATCATGGGCTCGTTCAACGAGCCGGACGACAATCTCGTCGCCCGCATCACCACCGAAGCGATCGAAAAGGCCATCCTCGACGTCGGCTCGTCGGACGAATGCGAGGCGGTGTTCGTCTCCTGCACCAGCCTGCGTGTCGCCCGCATCGCCGAGCGGGTCGAAGCCAAGCTCGGCAAGCCGGTGACCTCGAGCAACCATGCCATGGCTTGGCACATGCTGCACCTCGGCGGCTATGACAAGCCGATCGAAGGCCTCGGCAAGCTCTATCGGACACCGCTGGCAGGCTGATTGCTGGACTTCCAAATGCAAAAGCCGCGGCGTCACCGCCGCGGCCCTGCTTTGTTCAGTTTCGCGCCGCTCAGTTGATGGCAGCGATGTTGCCCAGACGCAGAAACAGCGTCTCGCCGGAGGAACCGTCGACACCGTCATTGTCGGTGACGACAAAAGCCTCGCCCGATGCGTCGATGGCGAAGCCCTCGACCTTGTCGACGACATAGCCGTTTGTCGCCGCCTTGAGGTCCGGCAGCAGGTCGCGAACCAGCGCCTTTTCCACCAGAGGCAGTTCGCCTCCGAGCTTGGCCGGCTTGAAGCCGTCGAGTGCCACCGCATAGATGCGCTTGTTCCTGGCTTCCTGGGAGATCAGATTGTCGCGCTCGATGACGAACAGCTTGCCGTCCTGGGCTGATATCTCCGACAGGCCGACCCAGCCCCTCTCGGCAGCGTCGAGCGGATAACGCACCGCCGACCACTCCTTGTCCTTGGGCTTGTAGGCCAAAAGCTTGACCTGACCCTTGGGATCGTCGGCCCATTCTCGCTGGATCGCCATGACGAGCGTCAGGTCGTCGCCTTCGCCAAGCGCGGTGATGCCTTCGAGACCGTAGCGGGTCTCATGCGCCAGAAGCTCGGCCGGGAAGGCGATCTCTTCCTTGATCTCGCCCTTGGCGTTGACGTTGTAGATGGCGTGCGGAACGAGCTTGTCCGAACGGCCTTCCGACGCCAGCCAGAAACCGCCCTTGCCGTCGGCAACGACGCCTTCGAGATCGAGCTTTTGCGCAGGCTGACCGTCACGGGTGACGATCATCTTTTCCGTGATCAGGGCAGGGGTCTTGGTCGTGTCGATGGTGAAGATCGCCGGGGCCGAGCGGTAGACCGAGTCGGAGACGGCATAAAGCTTGCCGGCTTGCTTGGGATCGGCCGCGAGACCCGAGAGAGCGCCCCAGCCAAGTGGCGTGCCGTCGTCCTTGAAGCTCGAAGTGATCTGCGGGTAGGCGGCTTTAGCTTCGCCGAGTTCGTAGACCATGACATGCGAACGCGCGAGCCCGTCTTCGACAAGGTCGGTTTCGTTGGCGGTGACCAAAAGGTTGCGCTGCGGGATGGCAACCAGGCCTTCCGGGCCGATGCCCGAAGGCAGCAACTGGAGGAATTCGGGCGCGGCACCGGTGTCCTTGTAGACACCGATCAACGAGGCGCGTTCGGCGGCGACGAAGATCAGCTTCTGGTCGCCGAACGTCGCGAATTCGAGGCCTTCCGGCTCGATGCCCTTCTTGTTGCGGGCGTCGGGATAGTGGCCGGCAGAGGCCGCCTGATACTCGAAGGACGGGCCGGATTCATAAAGCACGTCGCCAGCCTTGGAGAAGGTGGTGAAGCCGCGCGCGCCGCCCTTGTAGTCGCCCTCATTGGCAACGACGAGGCGGTCATTGTCGAGCCACTTCACAGCGTCGGGTTCGCGCGGGGTGTTTTCGACCGTGCCGGTGAAATTCAGCGCGCCGTCCTTCTTGGTATCGACGTTTTCGAGCGTCACCTCGCCCGCAGGGAAATGCGCAACGATCTGGGCCGTCGCGGCATCGACAATGGCGATGTGGTTGTTTTCCTGCAGCGTGACGGCGATCTCACCCTTGTYGTTGAAGGCGACGAATTCCGGCTCGGGATCTTCCGGCGCAACAGTCGCGATGCCGGTCAGGTCGACGGTCTTGATCGAGGCGCAGTCGGGTGCGCCGTCCTTGAGGGCGACGATCTTGAGGTTGCCAGCTGGCAACTGCGGCAGGGCACCGTCATTCAATTCTTCGTCGCGCTCGTTTTCGATGGCCACGGCGAGGAATTTTCCGTCCTTGCTGAGCGCCACCGAGTCAGGCTGGCCGCCGAGATCGCATGACGCCTCGATCGCCTTGGAAGCGAGGTCGATGATCGTGAGGTTGCCCGAAGGCTCCTGCTTGCTCTTGGAGGTGTTGACACCGGCCAGCACCTTGTTGCCGGCAACGATCACCGAGGTCGGCTCGCCGTCGATCTTGACGATGCCTGCGGCCTTCGGCGCCTTCGGATCGGTGATGTCGATGAAGCCGACCGCACCCAGCGGGCTGTCGGAATAGACCAGCGTCATGCCGTCTTCGGTCGCCGCGATGATTTCCGACGAGGTCGGGGTCGCCGCGTCGACATCAGCGGGCAAATTGGTGGCGACGGGGAAAGTGGCGATACGGTTGAACGCCTGGCCGGCATGAGCGGGGAAGGCCGCTGACGCTGCGAGCGCGGTCGTCAAAAGCAGGAGCTTGCGTGACATGGAAAACCTCTTTGCCTGAACGGAATTGCGGGTTCCGTTTGGGGCAACGAGATTTCAGCGCGATGACAGCTGGATGATGGTTTCGTGACAGTGCCCAGGCAGCCATTTGCCTGCACGCCGGCTGGTRTTTCGACCAAGGCCCGTGAACGCCCGCGTGGCCTGTCTCTTCAGAACGAAAAAACAAAGCCGCGCAGCAAGGCCGCGCGGCTCAAATATCTCAAAGCTGCCTCAAGGCGGGCTCAGGCGTTGAGGCCGGCCCTTTCGTCATTGCTGGAAAATTCGGCGAACTCGACGCGATTGCGGCCGCGTGCCTTGGCCTCGGAGAGGCGTCCGTCGGCCTTGCGGAACATCTCGTCGAATTCGAGCTGATCTTCAAACAGGACAGCGCCTACGCTCACCGTCAGCGGGCAATTGCGTCCGCCCGGTTCAAGGATGGTGTCGGAGATCGAGCCGCGGATGCGTTCGGCGACACGCTCGGCATTTTCCTTGGTGGCCCCAGGCAGGAACACGCCGAACTCCTCGCCACCGATGCGGCCGACGAGATCGCCGGTACGTACGGAAGACTTGATGGCGCCGGCGACGATCTTCAGCACTTCAT
>NZ_JBFUKO010000580.1:0-3399 GCF_056400805.1 Aminobacter sp. P4_H6_2 | reverse complement strand
GGTGACGCTTGTATTGTGGCAGCCCGGCCTGGCGGACGGCTGCCACGGCCTCATGAAAAAGCGCATCGGTGGTCACTCCGGGGGCAACCATGTCGGAAGCCTTGCGGTGGCCCATCGAGGCTGCCGCAAAGGCCGAGAGCACATCCTTGCCCGGCTCGCCGATGAAGGCGGTTCGCGCGGTGTCTGACCAGTAGCCGCCGAAGGTGGCGCCGACATCAATGCGGACGATGTCGTTGGCGGCGATCCGCCGCCGGGTGGGATAGGCATCGGCAAGCGCGCTACGTTCCCCCGAGGTGACGACCACGAAACCCGGCAAGCCGCCTTGCGAGATCATCTCGGAAGATATCCTGGCGGCAATCTCGTATTCCATCATGCCCGGCTTGGCATCGCGCAGTGCGTTGCCAAGAGCGACTTCGGTTATCGCGGAAGCGCTGCGCAGAAGGCTTATCTCGAGTGGGTTCTTGATCGCACGGGCGTCGCGGAAAAAGGCTGCGGTCGCGCGCGTGTCGATCAGTTGCAGCCCTTGTGCCGAAACGAGCTTGGGGGAGTTCCCATGCCCGCTGTCTATGGCGAGCTTGTGCCTGCCGCCGGCTAGTTGGGTGATGGCAGCGGACAGTGCTTCATCGAACGTAGCGAACTCGACGACATCAGTGCCTTTGCGTTCGCGCAGTTCCCCGTCGTCGAAGAAGAAGTTGCCATAGCAAAAGTATCGCAAATCCTCGCCGACAGCCTCGGCGGCGGACCAGAGGTCGGCTTTGGGGCCGACGAGAATCCAGTCGTCTGCAACGAAGACCACTGCCATCTTGAGCAGCCAGCTGGTATCGAAGCCCATGCTTCTATAGCCACTGCAGTAAAAGACATGGTGTGGTTGGGTCGTCACCAATACGATGCTGCTGTCGCCAACCTGATTGAAGATTGCCTCGCGGTTTCTGCGAGCCAGCTCTTTGAAGTCCACCGACGCGCCGTCCATTTGGTCTGCTGTGCTCACGGTTGAAGAGGGTTGAACTCGCCCACAAACTCGTTGCGGTCGGCAGGGTAGATCAATTTTACCCAGGTGACCGGCATGGCGTCAGCCCATGTTTGCCGAAGTGACACCAGCAGCGGCGCGTTTGCCGCGACACCCAATTGCGCAGCCTGTCCTGCAGTTGCGATCTCGGCGCGGATGGTGTGACGGAGCCGCGTGCAGGGAAGCCTGGCGAGTAGCCAGATGTTTGGCGTCTCGGCCTCGAAATCCGCATGCACTGCGTCCGGGGCCGCCTGCAAATTGATGAGTCGTTCCTCCAGCACTTCCGGCTTGCCGAAGCCGCTATGCACGGCATGAAGGCGCAGCAATGGCGTGCCTGCCTCCACCTCAGGCCAGAAGGGCGTGTCTGCGCCGGCAGTGATAAGGGACGAGCCGACGACCCGGTAGGCATAGGTCCTGCCCTTGGCTTCGATGTCTTGCCGGATGTCGAGATAGCCGATCACCGCATGTGATTCAGTGGTTTGCGCAACGCGCGTTCCCTGCTTGCGCCTGCGTTCCAAAAGCCCTGCTTCGGTGAGCTTGGACAGCGCCTTGCTGACGGTTGCCCTGGTCGTCGAGAACTTTTCAAGCAGCGTATGCTCGGAAGGAATGCGGTGGCCGGCGGGCCACCGGCCGCTCATGATTTCGGCCCGCACGGCCCGTTCGATCTGCCTGTAAATCGGACCGTTGCCGTCCAACTCGATTGTATCGGCCAATTCGGTGTTTGTTTCTTGGTCCGTCAACGTCCTGGAGGCCCCTAGAATGCGCTTTCAAACCACGTGGGTCGTATTGTCTACACATAAGATAGCAAACCAGATTCTGCAATAACTTGCGAGCGTATTGAACCTTGGCAGAGCTTCTGCCTTGTTGCGACGCCGCCGCGGTTGGCGGTATGTGCCGCAATGTCGGCTGAATCCCCTCCAAGGCGTTGCTTCACGTCGCGGCGATCAAAGAAGTGGCTGAGCGCCTCGTTGACCGATGCACTAGTCGTCACGACGAGAGGCGAGGGCGCCGGTGTGAGGCGCTACGACCTGATCCTGCAATCGGCCGGCAGGCGGTCTTCCGCGGAGGCGCTGCCACTGGCTATGGTCGGCGTCACACTCGACAGCAAAGGCTTCATCGAAGCGATGCGCAGATGCGCACTGGTGCTGCAAGCATCTTTGCCGTCGGCGACGTCACCGGTCCGGCCGCGTGCATGACCGGCTATGGTCCTATTTGATGTTGTTGCGCGGGAAGGCCTAGTTCGGTTGAGGCTGGAGCGCTGCCACCGGGGCAGCGGTAGCGCTGGTTTGTAGTAAAACTCCAAAGATATTGACTGTCTGTAGTTTAAATGCATATCGTATCGGACTCCCGTTGGTTGGGGGTTGGTGAGGGGGAAACATGACCAAAGTTCGTACAATCTTTCTGTCGCTAGGCGTCGCTCTGGCGCTATCGACGACAGCTTCCTATTCGCAGGATTTGACCGCTTATTGCCCAATGTCTGAAGACGATTGTGCATCGGTGCTCAAGGCATTTGAGGCCGACTCCGGAATCTCAGCGAACTTTGTCCGCATGGGCGCCGGTGAAGTGCTGGCGCGCGTAAGGGCTGAAGCTGCGAACCCGCAAGCTGGTCTGTGGCTCGCGGGGACTGCTGACCTCTTCATCCAAGCCGCCAGCGAAGGCTTGCTCGAGGCTCACACTGCAGCCAATATCGACAAGGTCGATGCCAAGTTCCGCAGTGAAGATAATAGTTGGACGCCAATGGCAATCTCGCCGATCGCGTTCTTTTACAATCCCAAATATCTGGCCGAACTCGGTGGCGAACCGCCCACCAGTTGGGAAGACTTCGCCAATCCGGTCTTCAAGGGGGCAGTCGTTCTGACCCATCCGGCTTCCTCCGGCACGGCCTCGGTGGTTCTGGCCACCATGGTACAGATCTACGGGGAGGACAAAGCCTTTGAAATCCTCAAGGCGACCGATCCAAACGTCTTGCAATACTCGCGTTCCGCAGGCTCGCTCACCCAAATGGTCGCGTCGGGCGAAGTAGCAATCTCACAGTCCTTTACCCACGGACTTGAGGCGGCGCTCAAGCAGGGTTTTCCGATCGAAGTGTCGTTCCCCAAGGAAGGCACCGGTTATGAGTTGAACTCGGTCGCCGTGATCGCCAACGCTCCGCAAGCTCAGCGCGACGCGGCCAAGAAATTCCTCGACTGGGTCCTCACCGATGCCGGCCAGAAGGCGCTCGGCGCGACCCATCGTGAATCGGTGATCCCAGGCTTTGTGAACCCGGATCTTAAGATCAAGACCACGGACATCAAGCTGATCGACTACGACTCCAAGTGGGCCGGCGCAAATCGTGCTCGCCTCTTGGAGCGCTACGAAGCCGACGTGCGCGACGCCTCGGCCGCGAAGTAGGC
>NZ_JBFUKO010000579.1:0-3404 GCF_056400805.1 Aminobacter sp. P4_H6_2 | reverse complement strand
ATCCCAGTGAGGCTGTCTTCCTTGGCAAGCTCCAGGGCGGCGGCGGCGATGGCGCGCTGGTGTTCAGCTTCGCGGGAATGGGCGGCAAGTCTGGTATGGTTGGCCTGGAAGAGGTGACCTACAGTCTTTCCGGAAATGTGCTGACGGCGAAGATCCAGGCGAGCCCGGATTCGAGCCGAGTCAACAAAATGCTGTTCCAGGTTGAAATCACCAATGCGGCAACGGGCGCCTACAAGGTGATCCTAGTCAACAACGTGTTGCATGCCAACGCCGACAACACAGAAGCAAGCGTCAGCGTTGTGCCGCCGCTCAGCTACACGGTCAGCGATACCGACGGCAACAACACGACCGCCGATACGGCGACCGGCACGCTGAAGATCGAGTTCAACGACGACGTTCCGACGGCCGTTGACGAAGCGGCGGAGTCGATTGCGGAAGATGCTGTTGGTACCATCGGCGGCAATGTGCTCGCCAACGACACCCCAGGCGCTGACGGCGCCAAGCTCACGTCCGTGACGATCGGCGGTTTCGAACATGTGGTGAACACTAGCGGCACGACCATAAACACATCCAACGGTACCTACACGTTCCAGTCGAACGGCGCGTGGACGTTCGATCCGAAGCCAAACCTTACTAACGCAACCGGCGTCAACGCAGGCTTCACCTACACGATCACCGACGGCGACGGCGACACCGCGACAGCGGCGCAGCCGATCACGGTGACGGACGGCGCCGGACCAGTTGCGGGTGCGCCGATCACGCTTGCGCTGGACGACCAGAACCTGGCGAACGGCTCGACGCCTGGCGGCGACGACTTCGCGACCGGGTCCATCACCTTCACGCCGGGTTCGGACGCGATCGCCTCGATAGCATTCGGCACCGACCTGAGCGCCCTCGGTGGAGGCCTGACCTGGGAGCGGGTATCCGCCACCGAAATCGTCGGCAAGGACGGTGCGGTAGCCGTGGTCAAGCTCGAGCTGACTGTCGTAGGCAACGCCGCGACCGTGAAGGCGACACTTGAGGACAACTACGACAGCCATGCAGCCAGTGGCGACGATCTGCAGGAACTCGGCTCGGTCAAGGTCGTGGCGACCGATACGGACGGCACGACGGCCCAGGGTACTGTCAATGTGACGGTGTCCGACGACATGCCGGTCGCGCGTCCGGTCGAGCATCGGGTTGTTCTTGACGACGAAGGCCAGTCCGGCGGCATTTCGGGTGGAAGCGCGGCCGGCGAYGTTGCCGGAGAGGTCAAGAGCGCGACCGGCATGCTCGATTTCGCAGCGGGCGCCGACGGCCTGCGGAAGATCACGGCAGGCTTGGCAACGGTGTCCGGTGAGAACGGCGCGATCGGGACGCTGAAGGCCATCTATGTCGATCCGATCACCAAGGCAGCGACGGTACTCGACGTGCAGACCGCGTGGTCGCAGTCCGGGATCGGTGGCGTCCTGACCGGGACGATGACGGCCCCGGGAGGAGCCCAGCTCGAAGTCTTTAAGCTGACGATCAACGATGCCGGTGGCTATGAGCTGGAGGTCTTCCGCCCGCTGGCCCACCCGCTGACGTCGGCTCCCGGCGCCAGCCAGCTCGAGTATGAAGACAATCTAAGCCTCAAGTTCAACTACGAGGTTACCGACGGAGACGGCGATACTGCGCCTTCGACGCTGACTGTTATGGTTGACGACGACACCCCTGATCTCGGCACGCCGCAGTCCATCGAAGTCGGCAACGGCGCGGCAACGACCATTGGCAGCTTCGACATCCTGCCGGGAGCTGACGGCATCAAGGACATCGACTTCACGTCGCTTCCGGCAAACCTCAAATCCGGCGGATTGGCAATCCAGTATACCGAGGTCGGCAACCAACTGATCGCCCACACGGGTAACCAGGCCAATCCGGTGTTCAGTCTGACCGTCAATCCGGCCGGGGGCTACGTCTATCAGTCGTTCAGGCCGCTTGACGGCGCAACGACCACCGTGGATGCAACAAAGGCCAGTGGGGCATACGGCTCCGGCCCAGGAACTGCCTATTTGCTCACGACGCAAGGTGGCGAGAACCTCGCGGTGGTGTCGGGCTGGAAGGCGGATGGCGCGCTCGACCAGGTCAAGGGAGCTGCAACGGGCTGGGGTGTCGGCATTGACGGCAATCTCGGTGCGGGCGAAATGCTGCGCTTCGACTTCCAGGACGCAGACAACTTCGGCGTTGCTGGCTTTACCCCTCCGCCGTTCTCGGGTCCTGCAGTTTCAGAAGCGACGCTATCCTTCAAGAACCTCGGCGGCGATAAGCTTACATTTGTGGTCCGTTTCACCGACAACTCGCAGACCACAGAAACCGTCACGATAAGCGGCAGCACCAAGTCCTTCACCGCCCCGGCTGGCAAGTTCATCGACTACATCGAGGTTATTGGCGTAGCTGTCCAAGGCGGCGGCGCCAAGGTGTCCCTCGCCTCGGTCTCACGCACCGAAACCACGGTCGATCTCGACCTGCAGTTCGGCGTCAAGATCGTGGACGGGGACGGCGATGCGCAGAACGCTACCATCAACGTCGGCGTCAAGAACTCCGCCCCCACACTCAGCGGACTCGATGCCGAGCATGGCGAGCTGGTGGTGGACGAGGACCACCTGTCCGACGGCTCCTCGCCGAATGCGCAGGCGCTGACGCAGGCCGGTTCGTTCAGCTTCGCCGCGGCCGACGGCATCGGCTCGATCAAGATCGGGTCGACGACGCTGAACCTTGCCGGCGGCTTCCCGCAGACGATATCGGATGATGCCACGGGCAAGCTGGTGGTCACGGGCTACAGCTACAATCCGGCGACGGGTGCCGGCAGCGTCACCTACAAATACACGCTGGAGGACAACACGCTGACGCATGGTTCCGCCAATGGCGAGAACAGCGTCCAGGTCAGCTTCGCGGTCGAGGTCAAGGACAGCGACGGCACGACGGCCACCGGCAGCCTCGACGTCAAGATCGTCGACGACGTTCCGACGGCGAACGCGGGGACCGCTCTGACGGTTGTTGAAACGGCAGGCGAAACGGCAGGCCAGAACCTCCTTGCCAATGATATCAGGGGCGCCGATGGCGCCACGGTCAYGCACGTGTCGTTCGACGATGGTGACACCTGGCAGGAGGTGGCCGCTGGCGGCTCGACGTTCATGCCGGCCGGTGGCCAAGGGACCTACGTCATTGCCGGAAATGGTGACTGGAAGTTCGACCCGAACCCCAACTCCAGCAGCTTGACTCAGAATGTGAGCTTCCTCTACCGCATCACCGATGGTGACGGCGATACTTCGCAGGCCACGCAAGCCATAGCGATCACCAACGCCAACGCGCAGCCGACGGCCGGCACGGTCACGGCTACGGTCGACGATGAGGGTCTGGCGAACGGCAATGCAGGGAATGGCTCG
>NZ_JBFUKO010000578.1:0-3410 GCF_056400805.1 Aminobacter sp. P4_H6_2 | reverse complement strand
AAGTAACCAAGGCGACACCCGACGCCTGAAGCGGAGAGAACGGCGTCAGGAACGACAGCAACGCACCCAGCAGGCTCGCCGCGGCCAGCCCGCCAATCAACCCTTCCCAGGTTTTCGATGGCGAAACTGTCGGCGAAAAGCGGTGTTTGCCGAAAAGTTTGCCGAAAATATACTGCAGCACGTCGCTGCCCTGCACCGTGAGGATCAGGAAGGCAATGAGCAAAAGATTGCGCCCTTCAAACTGCGCCACGTCGAGTGTCAGCAAAGCCGGCACGTGGCTAACGCAATACACGGCGATCATGATGGCCCATTGCTGAGCTGCAACCCGCTCCAGAAAGCGTTCGGTATCCCCATGCAGCGCCGTGATCGCCGGCATGAGGAGGAAGCAGTAGACCGGGATGAAGATCGTGAACAGACCGTACCAAGCGGTCCAGACCAGCCAGTATTGCACCGGAATGATGATGCCGAACATGCCGAGCAGCACCCAATGGTCGCTGCGCCGGGAATGGGTCAGCGTTGCGAATTCGCGCAGCGCCGCAAAAGAGATGAAGGAAAAAAGTGCGATCATTCCACCTTTGCCGAAGAAGAAGGCAATCTCGATCAGGGCGACCATCACCCACCAGGCCAGTATGCGCTGGTTGAGGTTAACCAGCGTTGGGCTCAGCGGTTGTTCGGCGCGGTAGCTCAAGAACGCAGCGGCAGCACTCGCCGTGACCAGCACCGCAAACAGCCCGGCACCGAGCAGGCTTGTCTCGGGGCTCATTGATCGTCTCGCGGCGCGCGAGGATTGAGGGCAAGCAGTGCGCCACGGGCACGTTTGAGGAAGGCGCGGCGCTCCTCGCCCATAGCCACGGCAACCGGTGCGCCGAACACGACGCGGCATAGCAACGGCACTGGAAGAAACTGGCCTTTCGGCAGAACGCGGGACATGTTCTCGATCCAGCAGGGAATGAGTTCGACGTCGGGCCGGGCAATGGCGAGGTTGTAGAGCCCCGAGCGGAACGGCAGTAGCGGCTCATCGGTCATGTTTCGCGTGCCTTCTGGGAAGATGATCAGGGAATCGCCCTGTTCGAGCGCCGAAAGCATGATCGAGATCGGGTTCTTGCGAGGCTCTGTCCATCCACGATGAATAAGCACCGAAGACAGCATGTCTTCGGCGATGAAGCGGCGCAACCGCGACTTGCCCCAATATTCCGCCGCAGCGATGGCGCGTGTTCGGGCGCGCCTGCTTTCACTTAGGCAGGCCGACAACAAAATAAAATCTCCGTGGCTCGCGTGGTTGGCGAAGTAGATCCGTTGCCGGTCCGACGGCTCGCTGCCGCTCCAAATTGGCCGCACTCCGGTGACGATCCAGGCGAGCGCCGACAGGCCGACCGAGGTCGCCGTGCGCATGAGGCTCAACATTGCGGTGCGAACTCTGCTCATGTCTACGTCTGGTTCAACTGCGCACACCAAAAACAGCGACCGCCGCAGCGGCGATGAACAATGCAAGCGACAAGCGTTGCTTGAGGATCAGGCGGTTCGTGCCCACGATGCGCTCGGCAAGTGAACGGTTAGGGGCCGGTGAGGATTTCAGGCGCATGCGGACGAGAATGTCGTCCACGGCGGCTCCTGCCTCAGACTCATGATCATGGCTCGCGATCAACCGAAACAAAAGCGCGTCGAACAGGATGATCGCCGACAGCACAAGGGTAACAAAGCCGCTTGCTGTCGCCATGATCGGGGCGGCCCATGAAACCGAAACGGGAAGTGTCGCTGCGAAATAGTGGGCCATGCAGGGTGCCGCGATGGCAACAGTTGCAATCATCGCCGCTGGCCATGCCGATTGGACGAGTAATCGCCGGGCCAAACCCTCAGCGTGGTCGCGATGGCCCTTACCACTCATCTAGGCTCTCCGGCAAAGTGAACCGGTCGGCCGGCTTGCCTCAATATTTGCTGCGCCTCGGCGCGGGTTTTCGCCCGTCCAGTAAACACAAGCCATGTGGCTACAATGCCGGCGCTGCGCTGAAAACCAAGCGCGCAGCAAACCAGAACCGTACCAGTCCGCTGCGCGTTCTTGATGGCCTCCACCGCCTGTCGGGAGTTGGCCACTGACGGCGGCAGCAGATCGATAATGGGGATGCTGATCCAATTGCTGGTGATGCCCTCGGGTTTTTCGAATTCGGCAGCGAGGTCGATCACCGTGGCGAAGCCGTTCGCTTCCACGACCGTCGGAAATTGCCCAAGGAATATGCCGTCAGCGATCGCCACATTTGGTGCTAGCTTGCGCGTCCAGCCCCAGACACTCAACTTTGCGCCCAAGCGATAGGGCAGCAAGAGAACGCGGCTCGCCAGCGAGACGCTTCCGTCGAAGGTCTTTTGGAATACGCGCGGTCCTGCCGCCGCATAGCCGAAGCCGACAATTGCCAGCGCAAGTGCCGGCCACAAAAGGACAAGAAGGAGCTCAGAAACAGACGGACCCGCCAACGCAGCCCAGACGGCCATGACCGACCCTGCACCATAGAAAAAAGCAAGCTTCCGGGCTTTTGGATCGCTGGAAAGCCGGGCGCCGGCGAATGGCAGCTCACCCCCCTGCGGAAACAGCCATAGGGCGAAAAAGCCAAGCAGCGCGCCGGTCGGAATGTCGATGAAATGGTGTTGCCAAGTGGTCAGCACCGACAGACCTATAAGCAAGCACCAGAGGTACCAAGTATATTTCAGGAGGCCGCCAAGACGCTGGCGCCAATGATCCCAGATGATCACCAAAAGCGCGATGTGCAGCGACGGCGCCTGGTTGAATGGCTTGTCGAAACCGCCGAGTATGTCGAACAGGAAACCTGGCAGGCCGCTGGTTTCAGGGCGGACAAAAGTTGCGGTCAGCGGAAACAGGATGAAGCAGATAACTGCGACGATCTGCGCGGTCAGGTAACGACCTGCCAGTCGATCAACCCCGCGCTTGGTATCATTCAGCAGCAGCGACAGGCCATAAAACAGGTTGATCGACCAATAGGGAACGATGGTCCAGGCGAGGAAGGGAACATAGTGTTCCCACGACAGGACGATGCTGCCGACATCATCACGCCGCGACGTCAGCCAGTTGGCGAAACCGTAGGTGAGGTAGAAGAATGGCGCGAGAAAGCCAAGCCAGAGCACAGCCCTCAGGATCACCTTGGAATGAGGCTCGGCGCGCGCGATCTGTGAAAGCTTCAGAGTCATTGTTGCTCTCAGATGCGCCGCGCCGTCGAAACGGTAAAGATGCCCCACGGGTCGATGCGCTGGTCCAGCTTTTCGAAGCCGGCCGTTTCGACGAGTTGGTCCATTTCGGCCTGGGTGCGCCGGCGCATCACCCACGCCTGGCCACCGCGATGCGAAGTGAGACAACGGGCGATCATCTCGAGTTGCGGATGCCAGGGCTGGTTGGTGTAGATGAG
>NZ_JBFUKO010000577.1:0-3421 GCF_056400805.1 Aminobacter sp. P4_H6_2 | reverse complement strand
GGTTTCTACAAAGCACGTGCCTTGTTTCAATCGGCAAGACATCCTCTCTCCCGTGGCCACGAGGGGGCCTCGAGAAAACCGGAGGATGGCGAAACTCCGGAGCAAACATCAAGACGGAATGCGGTCTTTGCCCCGCTCGAGCGCCTCAACAAGGAGGTCGATTTTCTCACAGAACTCACGTCGCTGAGATATCGGTTCTCTGCCCTGTTCGGTGCAGAAGGAGACAAGCCCTTTTCCGAAATCATTGCTACCTACAACGCTGTTCAGCGCGCTACCTACGCCCTTTTAGACGATGGCCTTTCCCGTAGTGAACAACGCGAGATGCGTCTTGAAGATGTCATTTGGGGAGTGGGCGAAGACGACAAAACTGCAAAAACTCTGGACGACGCGGTACGCACCGTAGAGGAGCTATGCCGTCCAGTTTTGTTGTCCCAACCCAATTAGCCTCGTCCGTCCGCCGTCCTGCTACTGCGAGGCTTTAAATGCGATTGCCACCTGTTGACGATTATCGTGCACCGTTCGTTGTACCTATCGGCCATCTGGCGATGCAGGCTGCTTACGCCGACAACAAGCTCTTCGAACTAGTCGCAGCGTGCCCTCCAAAGGCAGTTGAAGAGGCAATCACTGTTGACACCGTGGCCCACAAGCTTCGCGTATGGGACGATAAAACAAGGCCCTTTGCAGAGGAGCGTGTAAGACGTATCGCTGATCTCGACCTACGGGCGGAAGCCGAGCATGCCCTGTCTCGGTACGGTGATCTCAAACTACGTCGCAATCGTGCGATACACGACGCAGTGGAAATAGGCATTTTCGGAAGTGAAGAGACTGGTTACCTGCCGAAACCCCTTCAAGTCGAGTACCGGAGGGTGGACGGAAAGACCACGCAATCATGGCTGCACAAGGTGACGCCGGATTTGATCGCATCACTGGCCTACGAACTTTACGACCTCCAGAAGGACATGGAAGCCGTCACTTACAATCTCCGCCAACAGCGCGAAGCGCCTGACGCGTAGGCGCCCGCAGCGGTCTTATTACCACTTCCCTTGATCTCGCTTAGCTCCTCGGCCTGCTTGACCTTGTCGTGGACTACTCGTCCCAGAATAGCGCCTCGTCTCCACGGTGCGGAATGATGTGATCGACCACTGCGCTGTTTGGTGCTGGGTGCTTGCCCGTAAGCAACTCGCCGGTGCGCTGGCAGGCTTACAGGTCGCGATCGAGGATGAGGCGGCGAAGCTTCTGCCACCGGGCATTTGTACCAGATACGCCATGCGTTGGAGGTGGAGCGTTGCCTATCCCGTTCTCGCTCATCCCTTGGGGCCGGGCTGTAGCGGCTGGATAGGCCGCCAAGCGTGGGCTTGATGTTGGTGAGCTTGTCCATGGATCGCCCACTCGTCTTCTTGCCGACGGCCATCTAAACCTGATCTATTTTTCCCTATTTTAAATGGGGAGGGGAAATGCCAAGCTACTCGATAAGCTAGCGAGCGTAAGCAGGATGAACACGAGGCCCGGCGCACCTATGCCAGCTTGGTCGAGACCTACCCTGCCTGCAGCTACGACCTGATCGAGGTCCCCAAGGCGTCAGTCGACGAACGGCTGACCTTCATTCTCGACAACACCGGCAATCGCTAGCCTGACGAAACAGGCGGCGCTCGGCAGTTGCAACCCTTCGGCAARGGTGCGGTTGCGACCGGCGCGCTTGGCCGCATAAAGGATCTTGTCGGCTCGGGCGATCGCGTCCCACAGCCCTWCGCCGGCATGGAATTCGGCAATGCCGAAGCTGCAGGTGACGACAATATCCGCAGGCAAGCTGCCAAAACGCACGCCCGCGATCTCGCGGCGCAGCCTCTCGGTCAAGCTGAATGCGTCATCGACCGAATTGTTCAGCACCATGATGAACTCTTCGCCACCGGTGCGCGCCGCGACGTCGCCCGCCTTGAGTTTCTTCTTGATGATGCCGGCGAAGCTCGCCAGCACCATATCGCCTGTGGCATGGCCGAAGCGGTCGTTGATGTTCTTGAAGCGGTCGATATCGCAGGCAACGATGCTCAACGGCTTGCTCCCCAGCGCCAGCAGCCGCGACGCCTTGCCCTGCAGTCCCCGGCGATTGAGCAGCCCGGTCAGCGGATCGCTGTCGCGCTCGGCCTTGAGCGCCAGGATGACGTCGGCGCAGGCAACGACCAGGAGCCCCAAGCCCACGGCGACGCCAATCACCGACATGGTGAACTGCGCCCAGATCCAGAACTCGGACTGGAAGAATTCTGGAGTATTGTCCTTCGGAACCGTGCCGCCGGTGAGCAGCGTGCGCACGATGAACGTCACAGCCAAGCCGAGAAGCAGCCAGAATACCGCCCTGTCGAGAACGCAGCCGCGCACGAGACGCCTGATCTTCCATACCCCACTCAGGAAGATGAAAGCCATGCCGAGATGGAGCACATAGACCCTGATCTGCAGGTCGTTGTCGACATAATAGAAATAGCACAGCGTGCCGACGATCCCAGTGAACCAGGCAGCGTGCTCGACAAGCGGTATCGACCTGCCCGAGCGCGCGAGCACGCCCTCGACCATTAGCAGCGGACCGGCCGAATAGAGCACGGATGTCACCACTATATTGAAGCCGATATCCGACGGCCACAAGGCGAGCTGAATGAACGTGGCGATGGCGAAGACCAGAAACGCCAGCGCAAACAGCATGAGGTGCCGACGCTGGCGCTCGATCAACCAGACGCAGAAAAACGTCACGGCAAACATCAGGAGCAAGGCAGAAGGGCTGAACTGCAATTTTTTCGCTGACCTCGGCGTCGTCGCTCTACTTCTGGTGGTGTTGGAGATTTACCTTCCCATAAGTAAATAAGACGATATCGAGGACGTTTGAAAACGGCCGCGACATTTCAGCCCGGTCGCTATAGGACGACGGCCTTCCAAGGGTCAGGCCGCCTGAATATGCGGGTCGATATGCGAATAGCTGTCGGCTGCGATGCGCCAGGTGGTCAACGGCTGATTGGCCCGGACGTAAACGGCAAAGTGCGCATCGGCTGGTTTGTCGAGCAAACTTCGCTCGGCAATGATCGCGTCGTCCGGGGCCACGACATCGAACACGCTGAAGTCGGGCATCTGCCACGACAAGGCACTGAGGCCTTCGCCGTAGTCGACACGGAGCGAATGCGGTGTGAACAACGCCATCGCGACGGCGAGTGCCAGACTCGCTAACGGCAGGCTGAAGAACATGCACGAGCAGCGCATGGCAGTCTCCTGGGTTTGAGGGATGCCGTGGTTACCCGCACGGCCGGGACTTCCGGAGCGCTCTGACATGGTTCGTCTACGTCCAGACGCCGTTTCTCTTTTGGTCAAACCTGTGGTTGTATATCAATCGGCCGAATTCCTCGGCTATTTGGAGGACATCATGACAGGAAACTCCAAGCCT
>NZ_JBFUKO010000576.1:0-3423 GCF_056400805.1 Aminobacter sp. P4_H6_2 | reverse complement strand
GTTCAAGCTCAAGAAGATGTGGAAGTCGCCCAACGGCACGATCCGCAACATCTTGGGCGGCACAATCTTCCGCGAGCCAATCATCATGAAGAACGTGCCGCGCCTGGTTCCGGGCTGGACCAAGCCGATCATCGTTGGCCGTCATGCCTTCGGCGACCAGTACAAGGCGACCGATTTCAAATTCCCCGGCAAGGGCAAGCTGTCGATCAAGTTCGTCGGCGACGACGGCCAGGTGATCGAGCACGAAGTGTTCGACGCGCCGGGCGCAGGTGTCGCCATGGCGATGTACAACCTCGACGAGTCGATCCGCGAGTTCGCCCGCGCCTCGCTCAACTACGGCCTGCTGCGCAACTATCCGGTTTATCTGTCGACCAAGAACACCATCCTCAAGGCCTATGACGGCCGCTTCAAGGACATCTTCCAGGACGTCTACGAGAAGGAGTTCGAAGCCGAGTTCAAGGCGCGCAAGCTCTGGTACGAGCACCGCCTGATCGATGACATGGTGGCTTCGAGCCTGAAGTGGTCGGGCGGCTATGTCTGGGCCTGCAAGAACTATGACGGCGACGTGCAGTCTGACACAGTTGCCCAGGGCTTTGGTTCGCTCGGCCTGATGACCTCGGTGCTGATGACGCCGGATGGCAAGACGGTGGAAGCGGAAGCCGCCCACGGCACCGTGACGCGTCACTATCGCCAGCACCAGAAGGGCGAAGAGACCTCGACCAACTCGATCGCCTCGATCTTTGCCTGGACGCGCGGCCTTGCCCATCGCGCCAAGCTTGACGACAATACCGAACTGAAGCGCTTCGCGGAGACGCTTGAGCGCGTCTGCATCCAGACCGTGGAGAGCGGCTACATGACCAAGGACCTGTCGCTGCTGATCGGTCCCGACCAGCCCTGGCTGTCGACCACCGGCTTCCTCGACAAGATCGACGAGAACCTGCAGAAGGCCATGGCCTGATCTGTTTGGCTCGAATGAAAAAGCCCCGGAGCGATCCGGGGCTTTTTTTGTGTTCGGAGCCCTGCCCGCACAAGCGCCGGAGGCCGCAACAAAAAGGCTCGCCGAAGCGAGCCTTTTCATATCGGTTATTGGGCCGAGCCGATCAGGCGGCGGCGGCCATCGCTGCCTTGACAGCTGCGACCGCCTCGGCTGCCTTGGTGGCGTCTGGGCCGCCGGCTTGGGCCATGTCGGCACGACCGCCACCGCCCTGGCCGCCGAGGGCGGCGGAGGCCACGCGGACCAGATCGACCGCGCTGAAGCGCTTGGTCAAATCTTCGGTGACGGCGACAACGACGCTCGCCTTGCCGTCATCGCCCGCGCCAACGAACACCACGACGCCCGAACCGAGCGACGCCTTGCCGGAATCGGCGAGCGGCTTGAGGTCCTTGGGCGACACGCCTGAAACCACCTTGCCGAGGAAGCTGACGCCGGCAACCGTTTCGCTCTCTTCGGTGGCGCCGCCGCCATTGGAACCGCCAAGCGCCAGCTTCTTGCGCGCCTCGGTGAGCTCGCGCTCGAGCTTCTTGCGTTCCTCGACAAGCGCCTCGACCCGCGCCAGCACGTCGGCAGGTGCGACCTTGAGCGACGCTGCAACAGCCTTCAGGCGACGATCCTGCTCGTCGAGGTGGCGACGGGCGGCTTCGCCTGTCAGTGCCTCGATGCGGCGCACGCCGGCGGCAACAGCGCTGTCGGAGACGATGCGCACCAGGCCGATATCGCCCGTGGCAGTGACATGCGTGCCACCGCAGAGCTCGACCGAATAAGGCCGATTGGCCTTGGCACCGTGGATACCGGTGCCCATCGAAACGACGCGGACCTCGTCGCCATATTTCTCGCCGAACAGCGCCATCGCACCCTCGGCGATGGCATCGTCGACGCTCATCAGGCGCGTGATGACCGGGCTGTTCTGGACCACGATCTCGTTCGACATGCGCTCGACTTGCTCGAGCTCGTCGGCCGAAATCGGCTTGTTGTGCGAAATGTCGAAGCGCAGCCGTTCGGGCGCCACCAGCGACCCCTTTTGCGCCACATGGGTGCCGAGCACCTCGCGCAGCGCCTCGTGGATGAGGTGGGTCGCCGAGTGGTTTGAACGCAAGCGAGTCCGCCTATTATGGTCAACTTTCAGCTCGACGACGGCACCAGTCTTGAGCTTGCCGCTGGTCACCTTGCCGTAGTGAACGAACAGGCCGTCCGCCTTTTTCTGCGTGTCGGTTACCTCGATGGTGAAGCCCTCGCCCGACATCGTGCCGGTGTCGCCCATCTGGCCGCCCGATTCACCATAGAAAGGCGTCTGGTTGACGATGATGGCAACGGTCTCCCCTGCCACAGCGTTTGCAACCTCGGCACCATCCTTGATGAGCGTCAGGACCACGCCTTCGGCCTGCTCGGTCTCGTAGCCGAGGAATTCGGTGGCGCCGTTCCTGTCCTTGACGCCGAACCAGACCGTCTCGGTTGCGGCTTCGCCGGAACCGGCCCAATTGGCACGGGCCTCGGCCTTCTGGCGCGCCATGGCATCGGTGAAGCCGGCGAGATCGACCGAGATGCTGCGCTGGCGCAATGCGTCCTGCGTCAGGTCGAGCGGGAAGCCATAGGTGTCGTAGAGCTTGAAGGCAGTCTCGCCGTCGAGCATGTCGCCGGCGCCGAGCGTCTCGGTGGCATCGGCGAGCAGGCCGAGGCCCCGCACCAGCGTCTTGCGGAAACGGGTCTCCTCCAGCTTCAGCGTCTCGGTGATGAGCGCCTCACCACGGCCAAGCTCGGGATAGGCCTGAGCCATCTCGCGCACCAGCGCCGGCACCAGCTTCCACATCAACGGTTCGTTGGCGCCGAGCAGCTGCGCGTGGCGCATGGCGCGGCGCATGATGCGACGGAGCACATAGCCGCGTCCTTCGTTCGACGGCAGCACGCCGTCGGCGACGAGGAAGCAGGACGAGCGCAGATGATCCGCGATCACGCGGTACGAGCCGACATTGGTCGCGTCCGGCCCGCGGCCGATCGCCGAGGACGCCGCGTCCATGAGATGGCGGAACAGATCGGTCTCGAAGACTGTCTCGACGCCCTGCAGGATCGAGGCCATGCGCTCGAGCCCCATGCCGGTGTCGATCGACGGCCGCGGCAGGTCGATGCGCTGATCCTTCGTCACCTGCTCGTATTGCATGAAGACGAGGTTCCAGAACTCAAGGAAGCGGTCGCCATCCTCCTCCGGGCTGCCGGGAGGGCCACCCCAGATATGATCGCCGCGATCGATGAAGATCTCCGAGCAAGGGCCGCAAGGACCGGTGTCACCCATTGCCCAGAAATTGTCCGACGTGGCGATGCGGATGATGCGGTCGTCGGAAAAACCGGCGATCTTCTTCCAGTAGCCGGCTGCCTCGTCGTCGGTGTGGTAGACGGTGACGAGCAGCTTGTCCTTATTCAGCCCGTATTCC
>NZ_JBFUKO010000575.1:0-3424 GCF_056400805.1 Aminobacter sp. P4_H6_2 | reverse complement strand
CGCCGGGATATATGGCCGTCATAGTCGACTTCCCCGGATTGGTAGCGCCGAGCGGTCAGGCCGACCCAAGCACCAACGGATCGGGACTTCCTGACGTTGTCCAGGTCCTCAATAGCTGCAGGGAAGGAGGTGGCGGTGATCGCTCCGACGCCGGGATCGACATGAGGATACGGCGACCTGGCTCTGGCGCGCCTCTCGGACGAGCTGACGGCCGAGTTCGGCGGCGCGGATGCGAATACTGCGCCAGGCTTCCAGCATCGGCAATACGATGGATGCAAGCCCATCCTGATCGACTAGAAGGCGTCGGACGTTCTTCTCGAAGGTGCTTCCCTTTCAGATCGGAACGACGAGACCGAAGGTTTTCATGACGCCGCGGGTCTGGTTGGAAAGCTCGGTGCTGATCCGAACCAGCTGGGTTCGCGTCGCGACCAGCGTGCTGTCAAATCCTCTTACCCGCACCTCGCGAAGGAAACTGACCTCCGCGAGTTGCGCCAAACCATCGGCGTCGTTCGCATCCGTCTTGTTCGCCGCCGTATCGAGCGCAGCCTTGGCATGGCGGGCGTTGCGACGATTGGACTGGATCGCGAAGTCAGTCTTTCAAGTGCACGGTGTGGATGCGGCGGCGCGGTTGTCGTTCGGTCGCGAACGTCCTACAAGGCTATCTGCGACGCTTGGACCAGGACCGTCTGTCTTCAAGATCCACCCGCGCCATCTTATTCCGGGACCACGCACCTAGTCCACGGCGTCTGCTGGCGATAGCTTATGCCGCGCATGCGGGCGACACCGCCTAGCAGCGCTCGGACATCATCGCCGACATTCACGAAGAGCTTGACGACATGGAATGATCCGCCACGCCAGGTGTCGGAGGATTCGCTGCTTTATCCCTGCCGTCGCGTCTTCCCGTTGCGCTCATCGCGTTCAGCTGCAGGTCGAGTCCCTGGGCAATATGCTCGCGCATTGCCCGGGCCGCCACGTCGCCGTTGCCGCTGTGGACAGCATCCAGCAGGTCAAGATGCGCACGAAGCGACTCCGCCAAGGCGCTGCCACTCATGGTCGAGGCGAACACATGGAAAGAGATGCTTCGGTTCCACATCAGGTCGAACATCTCTAGCAGGTAGCGGTTTCCGGTTTGCATGACAAAGGTTCGGTGAATGGCCTTGTTGGCCTCATAATATTCGGCAGCGGTGGTGACTTGGCGCGCCTCTTCTATCCGGATCACCTCGGCAATCCTTTCAAAGGCAGCCTCATCCTTGGCCTCGGCCAAGAGACGCGCGCTGTAGCCTTCGATCGACTGGCGAGCGGAATAGATCTCGCGCGCATCCTCATCGGAAATCAACCGTAGCGCAAAACCGCCGCGACCAGCAGTTACCAGCACACCCTCTTGTTCCAGGCGCAACAGCGCCTCACGCACCGGGGTGCGACTAATCTGGAACTCGGCGGCGAGCTTCTCTTGAACGATCCTATCGGAGGGCGCAATGATCCCGCCAGTTATCGCCATCAGGATTTGGCGGTGGACCTCGTCTGCGAGCCGCTGGTTGTGCACGATAATTGGCTTAAACTCTGCCAACGAAGGCCCTTTCTTGAATTGGACAACGAAGTGCTCCGCCCACCTTTAGGTTTGCACTATTGCCATATGCGGGCAAGATTTCTGTGCGGCAAGTCGTCAGCCGTGGAAATCGATGACAGTGCGGATGCCGTTACCGCGCTTCATGGCCTCGAACCCTTCGTTGATGCCGGCAAGCGGGATGCGCGCGGTGATCATATCGTCCAGGTTGAGCCGCCCGTCGAGGTAAAGCCGCACCAGCCGCGGCACGTCGGTGCGAAACTGGTTGGAACCCATGTCGCAGCCCATCACACGGCGTTCGGCGATGAAGTGGGCGAAAGGCAGGTCTATCCGCGCGCCGTCGCCCATTAGGCCGACCATTACTGTCGTGCCGCCCTTGCGGGTCATGAGGAAGGATTGCTCCACTAGCTTCGGCGTTCCGACAGCCTCATAGGCCACATGCACACCCTTGTTGTCGGTAAGCGCCCGCACCTCAGCCACCACATCGCGCCCGGTGGGGTTGATCGAGGCGGTTGCGCCGAAACGGAGGGCGGTTTCCAGCCGGTCGTCATTGATGTCGATGGCGATCACATCCATCGCACCGGCAATGCGCGCGCTTTGCAGAATCGACAGCCCGACCGCTCCGCAGCCAACCACCGCTACGGACTGACCGGCCTGAACCTTTGCCGTATGCACCACCGCGCCAAAGCCGGTGGTCACGCCACAACCAATCAGCGCAGCGCGGTCAAGCGGCATAGCCTTGTCGATCTTCACGATGGCGTTTTCGTGCACGAGGATTCGCTCGGCAAAGGCCGAGAGATTCATGAACTGGGTGACAGCTTGGCCAACTGATGACAGGCGCGAGGGCTCTTCCTTCGTCCGCACCAGATGATCGCCATCCTCGCAGATCGAGGGTCGGCCCGAGAGGCAGAATTCGCAGCCGCCGCAAAAGGCCGAGAGGCAGCCGACAACATGGTCGCCTCGCGCGAAGGCAGAGACCCCCGCGCCCACGGCCAACACGACGCCGGCCGTCTCATGGCCAAGGATCGCCGGCACCGGCACTGGCAAATGGCCTTGCATGAAATGCAGGTCGGTGTGGCAAAGCCCCGTGGCTGCGACCTCCACCAGAACCTCCCTGAAACCGGGATTGGCGTGACTGACGGTCTCGATCTCGAGCGGTGCGCCGAAGGTGCGCAGGACTGCGGCTTTCATTGAAAATCCCTTGGCTGAAAGGCTCAGCGGTGGCGACTCAGGAATGCTGTGAGGGCGGTGTTGACGGCAGGTGCGTTTTCGACATTCGACAGATGCCCCGCACCGGGGATCACCAGCATCTCGGCACTACCGATGCGCGCGGCGATCTCGGCCGAATAGGAAGGTGGCGTTTCCCCGTCCTTCTCGCCGACCAGTACCAATGTGGGCGTTGAGATGCGCGGCAGGTCTGCCAGCCCGTCATGCCCGCCGATAAGCCGGGTGCACAAGGCAAGCCCTTCGGGACGGGCGCGCGCCATAGCTCCGACGCCCGCAGCGCGGATCGCCTCGGGCGTGTCGGGCGCCATGATGGCGCGAACCATTCCATCGGCGAACTCGTGCACTGCGATGCCGCTGGCGAGCTGCGCGAGGATCGGTTCGATGAACTCTTCGGGCTGGATGGACGAGCCAAACGCGAATTTTGGCGAACTGTCCATGATTGTCAGGCTCGCAGCCATGTTCGGGTGGCGCGCGCCGAACGACTGCAGGATCATTCCACCCACCGACAGCCCCACAAGGTGCGTTCGCTCGACCTGCAGCTTCTCGCGCAGGAACTGGGCAAGAAGGTCGGCCATCTCGGTCATCGGAGTGGTTTCGGAGATCGCTGCCGAGCCGCCGTAACCGGGCATGTCC
>NZ_JBFUKO010000574.1:0-3441 GCF_056400805.1 Aminobacter sp. P4_H6_2 | reverse complement strand
CCGCAGACCTGGGCGGATTTCTGGGACGTCGAGAAATTCCCCGGTCGCCGGGCCATGCGCAACGATGCCGAGGCCCAGCTCGAAATTGCCTTGCTCGCCGATGGCGTGCCGATGGACAAGGTCTACGAGGTGCTGCAGTCCGAAGGCGGCATGCAGCGCGCGCTCGACAAGATCGAGCAGTTGCGTCCGCATATCGCGGTGTGGTGGAATTCGGGCGCCCAGCATGCGCAGCTGATGAAAGACAAGGAAGTTGACATGTCGGTGGGTTGGAACGCCCGTTTCGAGGCAGCCAAGAAGGACGGTGCGGCGATCGACTATACCTTCAATCAGGGCGTTATGAGCATGGATTGCTGGGCCGTTCCGGCCGGCGCACCCCATGCCGCCGAAGCGATGAAGATGATCAACGAGATGTCCAAGCCGGAAGCCCAGGCCAAGTTCTCGGTCGGGGTGAAGTATGGCGCCGCCAACAAGCGCGCCTATGAGACCGGCCTCATCCCCGACGACGTGTCGAAGAAGCTGCCGACCTATCCGGAAAACGCTGCGCACCAGCTCGCTCAGCGCAATGAATGGTGGGTGGAGCATGTTGGCGAAGCCCAACTCGGCTTTCAGGAAATGATGTCGCGCTGAGCGCGGCAGGGAACGGCTCGGTTCGAACGACATGACAAGTGCTGCGTTCATTGAAATCCGCAATCTTTCGAAAGCTTATGGATCTTTCCGCGCCCTCAACGATGTCGATCTCGACGTTGGGCGCGGTGAGTTCCTGAGCGTTCTCGGGCCGTCCGGCTCCGGCAAGACCACGCT
Organism: Aminobacter sp. P4_H6_2; assembly: GCF_056400805.1. Lineage (NCBI taxonomy): Bacteria > Pseudomonadati > Pseudomonadota > Alphaproteobacteria > Hyphomicrobiales > Phyllobacteriaceae > Aminobacter > Aminobacter sp. P4_H6_2. The sequence goes on along the minus strand of NZ_JBFUKO010000574.1, from coordinate 2,640 downwards.
TTTGATGGCGCTGGCCGGGTTCGTCAGGCCGGATCGCGGTCGAATCGCGGTCGATGGGCGCGACCTCGTCCGCTTGCCGGCCAATAAGCGCGACATTGGAGTGGTGTTCCAAAACTACGCGCTGTTCCCGCACATGAACGTTGCCGCCAACGTCATGTTTCCTCTGCGCGTCCGGGGTATCGGCCGCGCAGAGGCCTCCGAACGCGCAAGGAGGGCGCTCGACATCGTCGATCTCGCCAGCATGGCCGAGCGCGACACCGCAACGCTCTCGGGAGGGCAAAAGCAGCGCGTGGCGCTGGCCCGCGCAGTGGTGTTCGAACCTCGGCTGATGCTGATGGACGAGCCGCTTTCGGCACTCGACAAGAACTTGCGCGAGCAGATGCAATACGAGATCAGGAAGCTGCACGACCGGCTCGGCTTGACCACCGTCTATGTCACGCATGACCAGCGCGAGGCGTTGACAATGTCGGACCGCATCGCGGTCATGCGAGACGGCGTCATCCGTCAGCTCGGCACGCCGACATCGCTCTACCACCGGCCGACGTCGCGTTTCGTTGCCGAATTCCTCGGCGAAGCCAACATCCTTGAGCTCGACGCCGTCGTGAGCTTCGCCGCGCCGAAAGGCAAGGCAAGCGGGGCGGACTGGAAGCTAATGATCCGCGCTGAAGGGTTCTCACTCGTTGATGCAAGCGGCCACGACCAGGTGTCGCTGAACGGTGTGCTGACACGTTCGGTGTTCCAGGGCGACAGCTGGCTCATCTCCGTCGTTCTGGCGAACGGCGGAGCCGTCTCGGCGCGCATTGCCGCAGCCGAGGCGGCGAATTTCAACCTGGCGGCATTGTCCGAAGGCGCACCGCTCAAGCTGCATGTGCGCCGCGACGCGCTCATCGCCGTGACCGACGCATGAGCGCGCCCGCTTTGACCATGCCGGCCTCGATCGGCGCTTTCGACAATTCCGCCGTCTTGCGGCGCGACCGCAAGCTTGCGCAGCTCGGCTATTTCGGCTTGGCCTTGCCCGCCGCCTTGCTTGTCACCGTCGCCATTGTCGTGCCGCTCGCCGCGATGTTCTGGATATCGATTGTGCGGCCGGACGGCTCGGTGTCGCTCGACACCTATCTCAGAATCCTGAGCACACCCGTCTATACGCGCTCGATGCTGACGACCTTCCAGGTCAGCGGCATGACGGTATTGACCTGTGCTTTGCTGGGCACGCCCTTTGCGCTGGTCATGGCCAGCGTCGGCCAGCGGCTTGCCTCGATCTTGCTGTTGGTGGTGATGCTGCCGTTCTGGACAGCACTTCTGGTGCGCACCTATGCGCTGTCGGTGCTGCTGCAGCGCAACGGCCTGGTCAACAGCTTCCTGATCGACGTCGGGCTGGTCTCCGAGCCTTTGCCGCTGATCAACAATTTCTTCGGCACCCTTGTCGGCATGACGCATGTGATGCTGCCGCTGTTCATCCTGCCGGTCTATGCCGCGATCAAGCAGATCGACCACAACATCATCCGCGCTGCGGCCAGCCTCGGCGCCAGCAAGCTTTTGACCTTGCGGGCGGTGATCCTGCCACTGGCTGCGAATGGTATATTCGCCGGCGCGGTGCTGGTGTTCGTGCTCAGCTTGGGCTTTTACGTCACCCCGGCCATTCTCGGCGGTGGGCGCGTACCGATGATCTCGACCCGCATCGAACAGAACGTCTCGGTGCTGTCAGACTGGCCAGCGGCGAGCGCGCTCGGCGTGCTGCTGCTGCTGTCGGTCGGGCTGGTGTTCCTCGTCACCTTCCTGCTCCGGCGCAGCATTAGGGCTTTAGGAGGTGCCGCCAATGTTTGATGGTTTCGACGTCTCATGGCCGCTGCGCCTGGCAATCGGCCTGTTCACCGCGCTGGTGGCGGTCTTCCTGCTCGCACCGTCGCTGATCGTGGTACCGATGTCGTTTTCGGCGTCCGAACTGCTGCAGTTCCCGCCGACCGAATTTTCGCTGCGCTGGTGGCAGCGGTACTGGCAGTCCGACCTGTGGATGCCGGCGACCAAGACCAGCCTGTTGCTGGCGACGGTTACTGCTGCCGCCGCCGTGCCGATCGCCTTCGCCGCCGCCTATGCCACGACCCGTTCGCTCGGCTGGGCCAGGCTGCCACTCTACAGCGTGCTGCTGATGCCGGCCACTGTGCCGCCCATCCTGGTCGCCATTGGCCTGTTCTTTGTGCTCGCCAGGATGCATCTCGTCGGTTCGTTCCCGGGCCTGTGGCTGGGGCATACTGTGATCGCAATCCCGACCGCCTACGTCATCCTGTCGGCAGGTTTCGCTCGTTTCGACTTCACCCAGGAAAAGGCTGCCCGCAGCCTTGGCGCCGGCTGGTGGCGGTCGATGTTTTCGGTCGTCATCCCGCAGATGCGCTTTTCGCTTTTGTCGGCGGCACTGCTCGCCTTCCTGACGTCGCTCGACGAGGTGATCGTCTCCATGTTCGTCGGCGGCGGTGCCAACACCACACTGACCAAGGTGATGTTCCTTGGGCTGCGCGACCGCGTCGATCCGCAGGCTGCGGTGATATCGACAATCTGGATCGTGCTGGTGGCCATTGTCGTCACAGTGGTGTTCGGGCGCCAGCGCCAGGAGCATACGTGACAGGCCTGCAATCAGGCTTCGGC
>NZ_JBFUKO010000573.1:0-3460 GCF_056400805.1 Aminobacter sp. P4_H6_2 | reverse complement strand
GTCGAGGTGTTTTCGTCGAAGCGATAGATGTGAGCCTGGAACCAGCCATGCTCGGTCTTTTGGAAATCGAAGGTGAAGGCGTCGAAACGCTTGTCGGTGCCGAGCCAGATATAGCGGTTGGGCCGCATCACCATGTCGGGCTTGAAGATATCCGCGTATTTGTGGCGGATGCGCGAATTGATGCCATCCGCGGAAATGATCAGGTCGGCGTCGGGAAAATCCTGGTCGCCCTGAACGTCGGTTTCGAAGACCAGCTCGACGCCGAGTTCGAGGCAACGCTCCTGCAGGATGTTGAGCATCTTCTTGCGGCCGATGCCGACAAAGCCGTGACCGGTGGTGCGGATCTTGCGGCCCTTGAACACCAGCTCGATGTCGTCCCAGTGGTTGAAGGCGACCTCGATCGTCTCGGCGGTTGCCGGATCCCACTGGCGCATCGACTGCATGGTGGCATCGGAGAAGACCACACCCCAGCCAAAGGTGTCGAAGGGGCGGTTGCGCTCGACAACGGTTACCTGATGCTCGGGGTGCTGCTTCTTCATCAGGAGCGCGAAGTAGAGACCAGCAGGCCCACCACCAATACAGACAATGCGCATGCCGTTCTCCTCCGCAAACCGTGCGGTCCCGGCGGGCGCGGCTCGCCCAACCTTGACCATGGAGGCAGCATGGACGCTTTCGAAAAGAACTTCAAGCTTAAAGTTATTTTTGGACATGGCGGCCCCCGACCGCTGGCGAAATGCGCTGGCGACCGGGCCGAAAGGTTAAGGGCCAAGCCCTGCAGATGCTACCGGGTAAGGAAGGTGGCGGTGTCGACGATCTCGCCATAGGCAAAGGCCAGCGCGGCCATGACGGCGGCGTGGACCTGCGCTGCCGGCACGGTCGCGCCGCCAAACTCCAGGTCACGCGTGGCGCAGGCGTCGTGGACGACGGTCGTCTTGTAACCGAAGTCCGATGCTGCCCGGGTCGCGCCTTCGATGCACATGTGGCTCATGGCGCCGACGATCACCACTTCTTCAACGCCGCCGGCGTCGAGTGTCTCTTTCAGGTCGGTGCCGCGAAACGAATTGACGAAATTCTTGGTGATGACCTTCTCGCCGTCGGCCGGGTGCACGGCGACATTGATCTCGATGCCGGGGGTTGCTGGCGCAAAGATGGGGGCATCTTCAGACAGCGATAGGTGACGAACATGGATGACCGCATCGCCCTTGGCGCGCGCCGCCGCGATGACGCGGGCGGCGTTTGCCGTTGCCTGCTCTATGCCAACGAGCGGAAACCTGCCGGCTGGAAAATACTCGTTCTGGATGTCGATGGCGATGATTGCGCGCTTGCTCATGTCCCGTTGCCTTTGCTGTTGGGAAGATGTTGCGTGAAAGATGCTATGGATTATGGTGCCGGCCTATTGGCGATATCGACATAACCAGGGGCGATTCCGACAAATGGCTGAAGGCGACGTGATCGAGATCGGGCTGCTGCTTTATCCCGGCGCACAGATGTCAGCGGTGCTCGGCATGACCGACCTTTTCGACCTCGCCAACCGCACTGCCCGGCGCAAGAGCCGCGATACGCCGCCGCCTACTCTCCGCGTGTGCCACTGGCAGGCCGAACAACCGGGGATGCCGCCAGCGAGGGTGTTCGATACCCATCCCGACGCATCGAGCGTTCCCGCCGTGTTTGTCGTGCCACCGGCGCTCGGCGACCCGATATCACCCGAACTCGCCGCACCGCTGGCGCACTGGCTGCGCGATCGCCACGGCGCGGGCGGAGTGCTGGCGTCAGTCTGTGCGGGGGCCTTCCTGCTTGGCGAGACCGGTCTTTTGGCAGGGCGGGCAGTGACCACCAACTGGGTCTACGACGATGCATTCCGCTTGCGCTTTCCCAGGCAAAGCTCGATACCGACAGGCTGGTCATCGACGATGGCGACATCATCACCGCTGGCAGCCTCATGGCCTGGACCGACCTCGGCCTCAAGCTCGTCGACCGCTTCCTCGGCCCGACGGTGATGGTCGAGACGGCTCGGGTGCTGGCTCTCGATCCGCCCGGGCGCGAACAGCGTTATTACAGTGCCTTCGCGCCACGCCTCAGCCATGGCGATGCTGCCATACTCAAGGTGCAGCACTGGTTGCAGGCGACCGAAGCCAAGGATCTGAGCCTTGCAACGCTCGCTGCTCTGGCGGGACTCGAGGAGCGGACCTTCCTGCGCCGTTTCCAAAAGGCGACCGGACTGACGACGACGGATTACGGTCAGCGGGTGCGCGTCGGCAAGGCGCGCGAATTGCTCCAGTTCACCACGCAGTCCGTCGACAAGGTCGCCTGGGAGGTCGGCTACGGCGACCCTGGTGCATTTCGCAAGGTCTTCACGCGCATCGTCGGGCTGACTCCGAGCGACTACCGCGCCAGGTTCCGTGCATAGGTTAGCGCGATTTGATCATGCACCCTTGGCGAGGGAAGCGACGACCGAGCGCTTGAGCTTGGCAAGTTCGTCGAGCAGTACAGCGCCGTCTTTCGGCGCCAGATTGCCGAACAGGTCGGCGATCCAGTCGGCATGGGCTGCCGCCATCTTTTCGAACTCGGCGCGGCCGAAGGGCGTAAGCGCGATGATCTGCACGCGGCGGTCGGTCGGCGATGTGGTACGGCTGATATGGCCGCTTTCGGCAAGCCGCTCGACGAGCACGGTGATGTTGCCGGGCGACACCATCATGCGCTTAGACACTTCGCCAAGCACCATGCCGTCCTGGGCGCGTTCGAGCTGGGCCATCAGGTCGAAGCGGGGCAGGGTGGAATCGAATTCTTCGCGCAGGCGCCGGCGTATCTCGGTCTCAACCAGCGTCGAGCACGTCAGCAGGCGTAGCCACAGCCGAAGTTCGGTACCGTGATCGGCGGGCGCTTCCTGCACCTTGGTCTCGCCGTCGACCCATGCGGTGGCGTTCGCCGTTTCTTTGCGTTCGTCCATCTCTGCCCGGTCTTTCCTCAGCTGGCGAACCAGATAGCAGTCCGGTCCGGACAGGCTTTGTAGAGCCGTTTCACTGGGTCTTACAAGCTTGAAAGATTCAAGGTGCGGGAATGCCGCCGGCAAGCACCGTGGCGTAGGCCTGGGCGTCGATGTTGCCGCCAGAGATGACACAAACGACGTTGCCTCTAGCATGCTCGCTCGAAAGGGCTGCTGCGAGCGAAGCGGCGCCAGCGCCTTCGGCGACGATCTTGCCCTTGGAAAACAGCAGTCGCATGGCCTCCGTCACCTGCTCGAGGCTGACGGTCACAGCGCCATCGATCAACTCACTTGCCACCGGCCAGAGTTGCGGCACCAGCGACGGCCCCCCGATGCTCTTGATGAAAGAGGGGCGCGTTTCGATTTCGACGATATGCCCCGCTCCAAGAGCTGCCGTCACGGGTGCTGCGTTCTCGTCTTCGACAGCAAGCACCTTTGCCTCGGGCAGCAACGCCTTGACGGCACTGGCGACGCCAG
>NZ_JBFUKO010000572.1:0-3461 GCF_056400805.1 Aminobacter sp. P4_H6_2 | reverse complement strand
GGCGTATTGCGCGCCACTTCGACCCAAGCCGTGGCGACGCCGCCGAGGATGCGATTGCCCGATAGGCGGAAAAGGGTCAGGCAAAGCGCAATAGCCAAGCCGATGACCATCGACAGGAGCGCGATCTGCAGCGTGACCAGCGCGCCATCGAGCATCTGCGGCAATGCCTTGAACGCCTGGTTCCAATGGAAGGTGTAGTGGAACATTACCGTCTCGCACTGAGAGGGAAAACGGCGCGAGGTGTTTGCCTCGCGCCGCCAGAGAAACGGTCAGATCAACGGTAGACGTTGTTCACCGCAAGGGAGGGCACGTCGCCGCCCACCCATTTTCCGTAGAGTTCGGCATACCGGCCGGTGCGGACCTGCTGGTTGATGAACAGGTTGAGGTAGTTGATGAGGCCGTATTCCTCGCGATTGGTGAACAGAGCCACATAGTCAATATCGAACGGCGCCTTGCCGACCACCGCGATGCCGGGGAACTTGCCGGTCTTCACATTGGCCTGGGCAACGGTCGAGGTGGAAACGGTGGCGTCGAGCTGGCCCTGGCTCAGAGCCAGGAACACGTCGGCCTGCGTCTGGTAGGGACGGAACTCGCCCGCACCCCATTCCTTGACCTGCTTTTCCAGAGCGATGGCCTCGTAGGTGCCGGCAGTAGCGCCAACGACCTTGCCCTTCATATCTTCGAACGACTTGATGCCGGTCTTGTCGTTGGCAGTAACAGCCATCTCGAAGGCAAAGTAGGGGATCGTCATGCCGACGGTCTTGGCGCGCTCCAGCGTGTCCGAGGTCGAGGCAACGCCCACGTCGACGCGGCCCGACATCAGCGCTGGGATGCGCTCAGGGAACGGCGTCTCGACGATCTCGGCGGTGACGCCGAGCGCCTTGGCCAGGTCGTTGCAGTAATCCACGTCGAAGCCGATCGGGTTGTTGTTCTCGTCGCGCGCGCCCATTGGCGGGAAATCGAGCACGACGGCGCAGCGCAGCGTACCTGCCGCGATGATGTCGTCCAACTTGTCGGCCTGAGCCAGGCTGGTCAGTGCGGTGGCGGCCAGGAGGCCGAAGGCGAGGACCGAAGTCTTCATAATTACACTCTCTCCCTGAGTAGGTTCGTCAGATGACGCCGGCGCACTATTTCGCGTCAGAGAGCGTAAATCAATTCAAAAATACAAGGCGTATACAAAAAGTATATGAATGCGGCATTTCGGCGCGGCAGCGGGCAGGCCTTCCCACCGGAAAGCCCGCCCGCGTCTGCGAGCGCGCTGGATCAGCCCTGGAAGTCCTCGGGCAGCAGGCCTTCCGGCATGTTCTGGTAGGAAACCGGGCGCAGGAAGCGGCGGATCGACATGGTGCCGACGCTGGTGGCACCGAAGTTGGTCGAGGCCGGATACGGCCCGCCATGCACCATGGAATCAACCACTTCGACCCCGGTCGGGAAGCCGTTGACCAGAACCCGTCCAGCCTTGCGCTCAAGCACTGGGAGCAAGCGGCGGGCGGCTTCGAGGTCACCAGCATCCATGTGGATGGTCGCGGTCAGCTGGCCGTSAAAGCGGCGCACTATCTGCTCCATCTCGTCGAGCGAGTCGACCCGGACCACCAGCCCGAGCGGCCCGAAGACCTCCTCGCCCAGAAGATGGTCGGCGACGAACTGCGCGCCCGTGGTCTCGAACAGGTTGGGCGTAGCGCTGCGGCCCGACGATTCGGTCATAAGCAGCGGCTTGACAGTGTTGCGCGTGGCAAAGCGCGCCGTGCCTTCATGATAGGCCTTGGCAATGCCGTCGGTCAGCATGGTCTGCGGGCCGACCTTGGCGAGCGCTTCGGTCGCAGCACTTATGAAACGGTCGGCGTCAGAACCATCGATCACCACAGCAATGCCGGGGTTTGTGCAGAACTGGCCGGCGCCCATGGCGAGCGAACCTGCCCAACCCTGGCCCAGCGCCTCGGCCCGCGCCTTCAGCGCCTCGGACATCATCATCATCGGATTGACTGAGCCGAGTTCGCCGAAGAACGGGATCGGCTCTGGCCGCCCTGCACACAGATCAAACAGCGCGCGTCCGCCGGCGAGCGAACCGGTGAAGCCCACCGCCTTGATCAGCGGGTGCTGGACCAGAGCGTGACCGACCTCGCGGCTGCCGCCCTGGATCAACGCAAAAACCCCTGGGTGAACACCGGTCTTGCGGATAGCGGCTTCAATGGCCTGTGCGATGATTTCGCCCGTGCCGGGGTGCGCTGAGTGGCCCTTCACCACGACAGGGCAGCCGGCAGCAAGTGCTGCCGCCGTGTCGCCGCCRGCGGTCGAGAARGCGAGCGGGAAGTTCGAGGCACCAAACACAGCCACCGGTCCCACTGGCCGCTGAATAAGCCGGATCTCCGGGCGCGGTGCGGACTGGCGATCGGGCAGAGCCGCGTCCAGGCGACGGTCGAGATAATCGCCCTTTTCGATATGTTCGGCGAACAGCCTGAGCTGACCGGTCGTGCGGCCGCGTTCGCCCTGAAGGCGCGCTTCCGGCAGGCCGGTTTCCTGACTACCGATCTCGGTGATAGCATCGGCGCGGGCCTCGATCTCCTCGGCGATAGCGCGTAGGAAGGCAGCACGCTCCAGGCGCGACGAATTGGCATAGCTCCAGAAGGCGTCCTCGGCTGCTTCGCAGGCGCGGTTGACCAGATCCACGGTACCGGCGGCGAACTGATGCACCGGGCCATGCGCCGGAGCGTTGGCGAACGTGCCGGCACCATCGAGCCATTCGCCCGCGACGAGGTGTTTTCCTTTAGGGGTGAAGGCCATATGAGGTTCCTTTCTCGATACCCGGTGCGCGGCTCGCCGACGAACTACCTGCGGTCGATTTGCGCTTGTCGAATATTTGTATACTCTATGTATGCAAAATTTCAACCACGTTGCCCGTCCTCGGGCTGGATCAGCATGAGAGAAACGAAATGAGTGAGACCACTGTCCTGTCCGTCAACGCGCTGCATGAGCGCGTTGAGGCGATCTTCCGCAAGGCAGGGCTGAACGCCGTCCAGTCGGGCGCTCTCGCCCGCGTGATCGTCGCTGGCGAGAGAGACGCCTGCAAGTCGCACGGCATTTACCGTATCGAAGGCACCCTGCGTACGGTGAAAGCTGGCAAGGTCATGCCGGACGCCGTGCCGGAACTGTTGCTGCAGGAAGGTTCAGCCATCGTCAGGGTCAACGCCAAAAGCGGCTTCGCCAACCCGGCCTTCGAGCTTGGCCTACCGGCGCTCACTGAGCGCGCCCGTTCCTTTGGCCTCGCGGCCCTCGTCATCAACGATTGCACCCATTTCTCCGCTCTCTGGCCCGAGGTCGAGGCCATCACCGAACGAGGTCTTGCCGGTCTTGTCATGTGCCCCAGCTACGCATCGGTGGCACCCGCCGGTGGCAACAAGCCGTTGCTCGGAACCAACCCCTTTGCCTTCGGCTGGCCGCGCGAGGATAAGCCACCCTACGTC
>NZ_JBFUKO010000571.1:0-3465 GCF_056400805.1 Aminobacter sp. P4_H6_2 | reverse complement strand
CATTCTCACCGAACAGCTCGCCATTTCGGCAGCAGCCGCGGAGCTGCGTCGCATGGGAGCAGGGCGCATCGCCGATGCCTTCATTGAGACCCGTCTCGCCGGCCAATGGCGCGGCACTTACGGCATGCTCGATGCCCGCCACGATTCGCGGCTGATCATCGATACGCTTTATCCACAGGTCGGCTGAGAGCTGAAGTCGCGTTTCGCGGTGGCCGGGGCGAGGCTGGCGCCAGCCTTTGATCTGTTAACCTTAATGAATGGTTTACGTTGCATGACGTGAACGCAGGGCTCACTGTCTTTGCAAAGAAGCAGGATTCCCGATGCGGGCCTTTGCCACCCACTTGCCGGACACTGATGTCGCGAAGTCGCGTGCGGAGGAGTGCGTCTGATGCGCTATATCTTTGCAATTTGGGCAGCACCGCTGGTGCTTTTCTGGGGCTGGTACTTCGCGTCGATCAACGACATGCATTTCGGCTACTGGATGCTCTCGCGCCGGTTCAATCTTGCCATCTTCGAACTCTACGGCGAATTGCTCGGCGTCGATCCCGCGACGATCCCATGGATGATGGCCAAGGCATTCTTCGTTGACTCGCTGATCATTCTGGCGATCTGGGCATACCGCCGCCGCAAGCTCATCGCGGAGAGGGTCCGCGTATTGCGGGCGCGCTACTTTTCAGCCGAATCGGCGCCTAGCGTCTGAAGCCGGTCAAGCACACCCTGCAGGATGAAGGCGGCTGCGGCCGAATCGATGCGCCCGTCTCGTTTCTTGCGTGACACATCCATCTCGATCAGCACGCGCTCAGCCGCCACAGTCGACAGCCGTTCGTCCCAGAACATGAATGGCAAGTCGGTCAAATTGGCTGCGTTGCGCACGAACGAGCGCGATTTTTGCGCCCGCGGGCCTTCCGAGCCGTTCATGTTGATCGGCAAGCCGATCACGATCGCGCCGGTGTTTTCCTTGGCCAGCATGGCCAGCAGTGCCGCGACATCGAGCGTGAACTTCTTGCGGATGATGACCGGCCGCGGATGCGAGAACGACAGGCCGCGATCTGATACCGCCACGCCGATCGTCTTGTCGCCAAGGTCGAGCCCAGCCAGCGTCTTGCCGCCGGCAAGCAGTGCAGGCAATTCTTCAATGGTGGCGATGGCCAAGCGGCGTTCCTTTTGACACAGAGCATGAACGGAGCCGGTTTTCGGAAAAGTTCATGCTCCACCAAGAATATAGAGCTCATTCCGATTCATTCGGAATGGAACAGGCTCCAGCCCCTTTGACAGAGGCTTGGCGCGTTCTATCCTTCAGGCAACGAAATTGCGAGGAGTGCCGAAACGATGAAACTGACCTGGTACGGACATTCGGCTTTCCGCATCGAAGTGGCTGATGCCAAGATCCTGATCGACCCGTTCCTGAGCGGCAATCCTTCCTGGGGCAAATCCTGGGAGCAAGCGGCGGAGGGCGTCACCCATGTGCTGTTGACCCACGGCCATGACGATCATATCGGCGACGCCGCTGCCATCTTGAAGAAGACGGGCGCCATGCTGGTCGCCAATTTCGAAATCTGCATGTTTCTCGTGGGCCAAGGCGTCAGTGACAAGCAGATCAATCCCGGCAATATCGGCGGCACCGTCGATTGYGGCAGCTTCACCACCACCTTCGTTGCCGCCCAGCATTCGTCTTCGGCCAGTGTGCCTGGCGGCACCAACACCTATCTCGGCAATCCTGGCGGCCTGGTGCTGCATTTCGCCGAAGAGCGCACGCTCTACCATATGGGCGACACCGACATCTTCTCGGACATGGCATTGATCAACGAACTGCACGAGCCGGCCATCGGTATCGTGCCGATCGGCGACCGCTTCACCATGGGTGGTGCGGTGGYAGCCCTTGCCTGCCGGCGTTTCTTCAAATTCGAAACGGTCGTGCCGTGCCATTTTGCCAGCTTCCCGATCATCGACCAGACGGCGGAAAAATTCGTCGATGGCCTCGAAGGCTCGGGCGTCGATGTGGTGCTTCCAAAAGTAGGTGTGGCTATAGACATTTAATCGCGCGCCGCAGGTGGCGGGATGGGGGATTGGCAATGAAAAACTGGCGATCTTTCGTAGCGTTTTCAGCTTTCGTGTTCTCCACCTCGGCGGCATCCGCCGAGGACGTCATCAAGGGCGTCTATCTGCAATCCGAGGAACTCTGCGCCCAGGCCAAGAAAGAATCGCTGCAGACGGTGATCGATGCCGGGAGCTTGGTGCTGTCGGCACGCGGCATCGAAAGTGTCGAATACAATTGCGAATTCCTTAACGTCACCAGGGCAACGCGCTCGCCTGCATGGGCGGTGACCGCACTTTGCCAGGAGCCGGGGCATCTGTTCCCCGACATGCTTTCCATCCTTGAACTGAGCCCGACGCAACTGGAACTCTCTTCGGTCCGCGACGTCGATCCCGAGGGCGGCGAGACCGACAATGCCGGGACTTATTACCTGTGCGACGGCGTCACCATGCCGTGAGCATGATCATCCATGTTGCGCGCGCCGCGCTGCGCCGTTATAGCCCGACCAGACCAATTTACCGGCTTTCCGGAGTTTTTCGATGACCGTTGATCTCAAGACCGTCAAGCGCGTTGCGCATCTTGCCCGTATTGCGGTGAGCGAGGACGATGCCCAGCGCATGACCGGCGAATTGAACGCGATCCTGGGCTTCGTCGAGCAGCTCAACGAGGTCGATGTCTCCGGCGTCGAGCCGATGACGTCGGTCACGCCGATGGACATGAAAAAGCGCGTCGACGCCGTCACCGATGGCAACAAGGCCGCCGACATCGTCGCCAACGCGCCAGCCACTGACGAGAATTTCTTCCTCGTGCCGAAAGTGTTGGAGTAGGCCTTGGTCACCATCGCTGTTGAAAGCCCGTTGCAGGACGAAGTTCGCGAGCTTGTCGCTGAGCTGAACACCGTGCTGCATACGCTCTCGCCGCCGGAAGCCTGCTATCACCTCACCGTCGAGCAGATGGCCGATCCATCTGTCACCGTCTGGATCGCGCGCGATCAGGGCAAGGTGGTGGGGTGTGGGGCTCTGAAGCGGCATTCGGCCGGMTTAGGCGAAGTGAAACGCATGTTCACACGGCCGCAATGGCAAGGCCAGGGCGTCGGCAAGACGATCCTCGCCGAAATCATCAACACTGCGGCGTCCGAGAAGCTCGACACACTTGTTCTTGAAACCGGCGACCAGCATCCTGCCGCCTGGGCCGTTTATGAAAAGGCGGGCTTTACCCGCTGCGGCCMGGTGCTCGACTATCCGGATTCGCCTTATTCCGTGTTCTATCAGAAGCAGCTTTCGGCTGCGTGACCCGAAGTGATTTCGCCATGACCGAACTGACCAGACTGACGATTGCCGAAGCGCGCGAGAAGCTGCGCGGCAAGGAGATTACGGCCTCCGAGCTGACCGAAGCCTATGTCTCTGCCATCGAACAGGCCAATCCGATCT
>NZ_JBFUKO010000570.1:0-3474 GCF_056400805.1 Aminobacter sp. P4_H6_2 | reverse complement strand
ACGGGCCGACAAGATCAGCAAAGCCGCGGAACGTTGCGCAAGGATCGTCAGGACCTTCCTGGCGATGGCAAGGCAGCAGCCGACAAGGACATCGAATGTTGCAATCGACGACATCGTGACGGCGGCGACGGAGGTCGCGGGCTATTCCATCAAGTCTTCCGACATCAAGCTGGTACTTCGGCTCGAGCCCAACTTGCCTGCGGTTTGGGCCGATCCCGATCAGCTCAGCCAGGTTTTGATCAATCTGCTGGTCAATGCAGAGCATGCGCTGCATGACTGGGATGGCCAAAGGCAGATTACGATCTCGACCCAACTCCAACCGGAGAGCGGCAATATCGTCCTCAGAGTCGCTGATACTGGCCCTGGAATATCGGCTGAAATCCTGCCGCGTATCTTCGAGCCCTTTTTCACGACCAAGGATGTCGGGGCGGGCACCGGTATCGGCTTGTCGTTCTGCCATCGCATCGTTCAATCCCACCAAGGTACGATCCGGGTCGAAACCACTCACGGCGGCGGTTCAACCTTTGTGGTTTCGCTTCCAGCTTCCGACCGGCTCGTTGAACGTGCCGAGTCCGTCGCAGCCGAACCGTCCAAATCGACAGGGCGTGTCTGCCTGGTGGTGGAAGACGAAAAGGACGTGGGCGAACTGATAGCCGAAATTCTCACCCAGGACGRCTTCACGGTGATCATCGCCAAGTCAGGGAAAGAGGCGCTGATGCAGCTGAGGCTGCGGAAATTCGATATCATCCTCAGCGACCTCAGGATGCCCGATATGGATGGCCGCAGGCTCTACAATCATGTTTCCGACTTTCATCCCGCGCAGGCGGACAGGCTCGCGTTCCTGACCGGGGACACAATCAGCCCGGACGCGCAGGCCTTCTTGCGCGCGACGAAGCGGCCTTACCTCGAGAAGCCCGTAAAGCCGTTCGAACTCCGGATGTTTGTCTCGAAACTGGTCAACAGGGACGGCTGAAGCACGATGGATTTGCATGCCCTTTCGAAGGGGGCTATTTTCATTCCAAGGTGAGGACGCGTTGAACGCCAACCCGCACATCGTTGTCTGCGATGACGAGCCCGATATTCGCGACACGGTCGCTGAGTATCTGGAGCGCAATGGTTTCGCTGTCACAACCGCCGATGCAGGTCCTTCCCTGCGCGCGCTCATCGACGCCCAACCGCCTGTTGATGTCGTCATACTCGATATCCGCATGCCTGGCGAAGACGGCCTCTCGCTGGCGCGTTTTCTGCGCGAGCATTCCAAGGTTGCCATCATCATGCTGACGGGCTCCGCGGAGATCATTGACCGGGTGGTTGGTCTCGAGATTGGTGCCGATGACTATATCGCCAAGCCCGTCGACTTGCGGGAGTTGCTTGCCAGGGTGAAGGCAGTGCTGCGCAGAACCTCGGGGCATGAGCAGGCGAGGGGGGATCATCTGGGTCCGCATATTGCCCAGTTCGGCAGCTGCCGGCTGGACCTGGAAACCCACAAATTGATCGACGGCGATGGTGCCGACATTGCCATTACGCCAATGGAGTTCCAGCTCTTGAAAGTGTTTGCCGACAATCGCGGGCGAACGCTCAACCGTGACCAGTTGCTTGAGCTCGCCCACGATCGCGGATGGGATCCCTTCGACCGCAGCATCGACATCAGGATTTCCCGGCTGCGAAAGAAAATCGAGCACGATCCTTCCAAGCCGGAAGTAATCAGGACTATCCGCGGCGTGGGATATCTCTACTCGTAGTCAATGAGTGGAGGGTTGTACGATCGTTGAGGGTATCGGCGCAGTCAGCACGCACTCGACCCCCTCCTGGTTGAAGATGTATTCAACCACGCCGCCGAAATCGATGCCGAGCACGCGTTCGATCAGGAAGGTGCCGAAGCCTTTCCTATCTGGCAGAGCCACGCTAGGCCCGCCGATCTCACGCCAATTCCAGACAAAGGTGGGATGCTCAGAAACAGAATTTGGCTGCGCAATCGACCAGTCGATCGCCACTTTTCCGTCCAAGGTGGAGAGAGCTCCATATTTCAGCGAGTTGGTTCCCAGCTCGTTTACCGCAAGCGCTAACGTTAGTGCCATCTTCGGATTGATAGCTAGTTGCGGGCCCGTAATTGTGATCTGTCCAAGCGGAAATGCTGCTACCGCACCTTCAACGACCTTGCCCATCGACGCATTTGTCCAGCGTGTGTCGTTCAAAAGATCGTGGGCATTCGCTACAGCGAGGATGCGTTCGTTGAGTGCGATGCGTGCAACCTCCACATTTGCCGCATTCCGAAGGGTCTGAGAGGCTATCGCGCCTACCATGGCAAGTATGTTCTTGATCCTGTGCTCCAACTCGTACTTGAGCATCTCCTGCCGCGCTTCAGCTTCTTTCCTGTCGGTGATGTCCTGCATAACGCCAAACATCTTGATCGTCTTTCCAGAGGCGTCCCGGACAAAGTCGATGTGGCGAGAAAGCCAGCGCAGTTCACCTGTATCGGGTCGACGGATACGATATTCGACATTGGCAAGCGCCGTTCCCTGATCGCGCGTCTCAGGATTCGAACGTATGTCCTTGTCGGCTTCCAAGACGATGGTTTCGAGTTCGCTAACATGAACGAAAGGTCGCGGACTCAAGCCCCATAGATCCCAAAAGCCTTCGGACCCAAAGACGTGCCCTGTGACGATATCGACTTCCAATGAAACGATCCCCGCCGCGTTCTGCGACAGCTGCAACCGCCGCTCGCTCTGAGCAAGGGCCTGTGCAGCGCTCTTTTGGTCGTCGATGTCTGTATTCGTGCCGATCCATTGGAGACGGTTCCCATTCTGGTCGAGGATGGGAACTGCTCGCGCAATGTGCCAGCGAAAAACTCCGTCGTGACGGCGCAGTCTGAATTCGGTCTCATAGAAGACGCCATGCTGAACCGCTTTTTCCCAATTCTTGGCTGCGTCAGCTATGTCATCGGGGTGGACGATTTTTGCCCAGCGGTCGCCGTCAAGTTCACCAGGGCCAGCCCCACTGTACTCATAGACGCGCGGATTGAACCACGTCAGTTGTCCGTCGGCTGTGGAGGTCCACACATGGTTCGGCATTGCCTCGGCGAACGTGCGGAATTGCGCTTCGCTGTTTCGCAGGGCCGTTTCAGCGACGAGACGCTCGGTAACGTCGTTGCCTTGTACGAATATCCCAATAATTTCACCAGTGGGGCTTCGGACTGGTTGATAGATGAAATCGATTAGACGTTTCTCTTCACGGGCACCTTGCATGCGCTGCAACGTGGTCTTCACAGACGATCCAAAGAAGGGCTCACCGGTGACATAGACTTGATCTAGAAGCTCGATAAAGCCTTGGCTCGCAATTTCAGGCAACGCATCTCGTACCGTCATGCCCAAGACGTCCCGATGACCAATGAGTTGCCTATACGCCGCGTTGGTGAGTTCGAATACGTGATCTCGGCCAGCCAACATGGCAATGAAGCCGGGGGCTTGTTCGAAC
>NZ_JBFUKO010000569.1:0-3488 GCF_056400805.1 Aminobacter sp. P4_H6_2 | reverse complement strand
CTCGTCGACCGCGCGCGGCTGTGCAGCAGGTGTCAGCGGCGCCTCGGCCTGCTTGCGCTGGGCGATCGCCTCGACGGCCTTGAGATCGCCGCTGCCGATAGCGACAAGAAACTGGTTGCCATTGTCACGTAGAAGCTTCTGCACACCCTTGATGGTGTAGCCCTGCTCGTAGAGCATGTGGCGGATGCCCTTGATCAGCTCGACATCCTGCGGCCGGTAATAGCGTCGGCCGYCGCCACGCTTCATCGGCTTGATCTGGGTAAAGCGAGTTTCCCAAAAGCGCAGCACATGCTGCGGCAGGTCTAGATCTTCGGCCACTTCGCTGATGGTGCGGAAGGCGTCGGGGCTCTTGTCCATGGTCGCCACTTTCGCAAAACGATTCGTGATTCATTTCAGCGGTTTGCGCGACAACATTCAAGCCCGGTGCGAATCACGCACCAGGCTATCAACCGGTTAGAGCGGAAAAATCGTTACTTGGCGGCCTTGGACTTGCCGTTCTGGTGCGCGCGCAGGATACGGCTCTTCAGCACGTTGGATGCCTTGAAGGTCATCACCCGGCGCGGCAGGATCGGCACTTCTTCACCGGTCTTTGGGTTACGGCCCACGCGCTCGTTCTTGTCGCGAACATGGAACGTGGCAAAAGACGACAATTTGACCGTCTCTCCGCGCACGATTGCCTCGCAGATTTCGTCGAGAACCGTTTCGACCAACTGCGCCGACTCCGTACGGGAAAGACCGACTTTCCGGTAGACGGATTCAGCGAGATCGGCTCGCGTAAGTGTCTTTCCCCCCATGCGACGGTCCCATCCTCAAAAACAACAATTTAGCAAGCGCGCCGGAGGTTAAGTAATTGATCCGTCAAGGTCAAGGACCGATGGCATGACCTTTTCGCGAACGCCGTTCGGGCGCTGTCGCGATGAAATCACCACCTGAGAAGCACGGCGCCCCAGGTGAAGCCACCGCCCATGGCCTCGAGCATCACAAGGTCGCCCTTCTTGATGCGACCGTCGGCAACGGCGGCCGAAAGCGCCAGCGGCACCGAGGCGGCTGAGGTGTTGCCATGGAGGTGGACCGTGACCACGGCCTTTTGCTCGGGGATACCGAGTTTTTTGGCCGAAGCGTCGATGATGCGCTTGTTGGCCTGGTGCGGCACGAACCAGTCGAGATCGTCGGCGGAAATGCCGGTCTGGGCAAAAACGTCCTCGATCACGTCGGTGATCATGCCCACCGCATGCTTGAAGACCTCACGGCCTTCCATCTTGAGGTGCCCCACGGTGCCCGTCGTCGAGGGGCCGCCGTCGACATAGAGCTTGTCCTTGTGGGTGCCGTCGGAACGCAGGCTGGCCGCCAATACGCCGCGGTCGGCGATGGTCCCCTGCCCTTCAGCAGCCTCCAAAATGAGCGCACCGGCGCCGTCGCCGAACAACACGCAGGTCGAACGATCGGACCAGTCGAGAATGCGCGAGAAGGTCTCGGAGCCGATGACCAGCACGCGCTTGGCGAGCCCGCCCTTGATGTAGAGATCGGCCGTGGTGACGGCATAGACAAAGCCGCTGCACACCGCCTGCATGTCGAAGGCAAAGCCGTGGCGCATGCCGAGCCGGTTCTGGATCTCGACGGAGGTGGCGGGAAACGTGTTGTTGGGCGTCGACGTCGCCAAAACGATCAAGTCGATGTCGTCAGGCGTCAGTCCGGCATTGTCCAGTGCCGCGCGCGCTGCTGCTTCACCGAGCGAAGCCGTCGTTTCGTCGTCGGCGGCAATGTGGCGCTGGCGGATGCCGGTGCGCTGGGCGATCCACTCGTCGGAGGTCTCGACCATGCCTTCAAAATCGGCGTTCTTCATGATGCGGCGGGGCAGCGCTGAACCGATGCCGCGCACAACTGATCTGATCACTTTGAAAAAATCCTATTCCTGATCTTCAACCGCAGCGGCAGGTCGCCCCATCGCAGCATGCGGATTGCGTGCGTGGAAAAGGTCGAGATCGGCCTCGATGCGATCGAGCAGCCGGTTGCGGACCATATCATAGGCCATTTCGATGGCGGCAGCGAAACCATCCGCGTCAGCGCCGCCATGGCTCTTCACCACGATGCCGTTGAGGCCCAGAAAGACGCCGCCATTGGCCCGGCGCACGTCCATCTTCTCGCGCAGGCGGTCGAACGCGCCCTTGGCGAAGATGTAGCCGATCTTGGCCATCAGCGTGCGGCTCATCGCCTCGCGCAGGTAGCCGCCGATTTGGCGGGCGGTGCCTTCGGCGGTCTTGAGCGCGATGTTGCCCGAAAAACCCTCGGTCACGACGACATCCGTCACACCCTTGCCGATATCGTCGCCTTCGACGAAGCCCTGATAATTCATCGAGGCCATGTTGGCCTCGCGCAGCATGCGCCCGGCCTCTTTGACCTCTTCTTGGCCCTTGATCTCTTCGACACCGACATTGAGCAGGCCGACGGTGGGCCGTTCGATGCCGAACAGCGCACGCGCCATACCGGTGCCCAAGATGGCGAAATCGATAAGCTGGTGGGCATCAGCACCGATGGTGGCGCCGACATCGAGCACCACGCTTTCGCCGCGCGTCGTCGGCCAGATGGCCGCGATCGCCGGACGGTCGATGGTCGCCATGGTGCGCAGGCAGAATTTCGACATGGCCATCAGCGCGCCGGTATTGCCGGCCGAGACGCAAGCGTCTGATGTGTCGGACTTGACCGCTTCGATGGCCTTCCACATCGACGACTTCCAGCGACCATGGCGCAGCGCCTGGCTCGGCTTGTCATCCATGCGCACGGAAACCTCGCAATGGACGAACTCGCTGACAGCGGCGAGCCGCGGCTGCTTGGCAAGTTCGGGACGGACCGCCTCTTCGCGACCGTAGATGATGAAGCGAATATCGGTGCGCCTCGTGGCGACCTTGGCCAAGGCGGGAATGATCACGGAAGGACCGTGATCGCCACCCATGGCATCAATGGAAATCTTGATCACGCGTCGGTCATCTCACTGTTGGCGTCGCAGGGCACGCAAAAGTCCGGCGAAAATAGCGGTTCTGGATGACCGCACAACCGGGATTACGCGAAACGGCGGGCGTTTTCAAAGCTTCTTGGATATTAGGCGGAGCTTTTTCTGGAATTCGCTTTCGACCGGCTCAATGTCGCCGTCGTCGGCACTGGCTATCGCAGCGCCTGTCTTGCGCGGATATGGATCGATGGCAAGACCAAAGAACTCCTCGGCAAGGGCGCCCGCATCAATCGTGTCGCCGGTGAAGGTTTCGGGGGCGTCGGGGCCCTCCGCGTCGAGCAGTATCTCGCCAGCCTCATTGAAGCCCTGCCTTGCGAGCTTGGAGTCTTCGGGCAAGAAAACGCCCTCGACGTCAGCATCGATGGTCGCTTCGACCGGTTCGAGGGTGACGATGCAAGCCTGGGTAATCTGAGCCTTGACCCGGCCGCTGACCTTGATGCCGTTACGCTTCCACTTGGTGACTACGAGATCTGCCTTGTAG
>NZ_JBFUKO010000568.1:0-3493 GCF_056400805.1 Aminobacter sp. P4_H6_2 | reverse complement strand
CAACGCGGATCGATCGAGGCGACGTAATGTGCCTGATCGGAATCAGGCCCGAGGTTGAGAAGGCAGCCAAGGAAATCGGTTATGCCGACCGTCCGACGGATGCGACGGACATGGTTTTCGTCGGTACTGGCATCGTGCTCGGGGGGCTTGTCGGGCTGCTTTCGCTGACGGTCGCAGGTATTCCGCTCACACTTACCGCGAGTGGTGGGGCATTGATCATGGGTTTGATCTTCGGTTGGCTTCGATCCGTGTACCCATTTTTCGGTCGGATGCCGGAGCCGGCGATTTGGATTTTCGATACCGTAGGATTGTGTCTCTTTATCGGGGTGGTAGGCTTGAGTGCTGGCCCCAGCTTCTTTTCCGGACTTCAAAATACCGGATTGAGCCTGGTTGCCGTTGGTCTGGTGTCGGCACTCTTGCCGCATACCATTGGCATCCTCTTTGGCCGCTATGTATTGAGGATGAGCCCGCTGATTGTCCTGGGGGCCTGCGCAGGAGCCGGCACGATTACCGCCGCCCTTCGTGCCATTCRGGACGAGTCTAACAGCAGCGTTCCCGCACTGGGTTACACAGTTCCGTATGCCGTTGGAAATATTCTGCTTACGGCATGGGGACCGGTGCTCGTGGCCATGATGACGATTGGGACATGAAGGGATAGAGCTTTCTGCGCTCGACAGCTGTCGAGCGCCCCATCGGCTCCCTGCAAACAGCTGCTTTCACAAAGGCTGCGCTGCCCGAGGTGCGGGTGTCGTTGCAGGTGACGGCCTCCATTTCGCTGCCCGGTAGTTCAGGTGCGGCATATCAGGTCGCGCTGCCCAACGACCTCTGTTGCATGGAAAACTACGGCCTCATCGCCGACTTCTGCCGGCGCTTTGATCCGCAGCCGAGGACACAGCAGGTGATGGCAAAATGGCCGAATGGCAAGGCGGAGAACTTCCGCCTCTATTGCTTCGCGACCCGCGAGGATACCGAGGTATTCGCCGACCCACTTTGAAGGCGTGCACTTCGATCCTGCCAAAGATCGCGAGAAGGGCAACATCAACGGCGCCTGGCTGCGATCCGACGAATGGAAGCCGATTGAGCGTTGCGGGCCGTTGGAACTGCCCCGGTTCTTCCGAAACTACGGGCAAATAGCCCTGCCTAGATACCTAGAAGCTCCTCATCTGCCGGTCGATCGCGTTCGCTATGCTGTCCGCTGTCGCGACCAATACTGAATCGAGACGGTGGGTGTAGCGACTGGTGATGGTGCTGCCAGCGTGCCCTATGATCGCACCGATGGTGTTATTGGAAAAGTCGAGATGCGGATTCCGACGTGAAGCCGGCCGCAACAGCTTACGACTGGGCTGTGTTTCTCTCGTAAGTCGAACAACGGGTTGAGGCGCCGTCGGCGTGAGTGGTGGAGTGGCGCCAACTTGCTGCGTCTGGCGGCCAGCTCTTAAAGGTCGACACGGATCCATCCTGAAACGCCCAGTGCTGTGATCTGAAGTCACTCACCTTCGCGACCTGATGCATTTACTGGATGCCCCTTCGGCAGGGTCGCTACGATCGCGGAGCTTGTCGACGGATTCGATCGGACGCGGGCTGCCGTCTTGGTCGCGAGATCTTCTGCGCTTGGAACATCAAGGCGGACTTCTGTTTCTCGTGACAACAGAGGATTGGCGCCGGGAGGGGGCTGCGCAACAGGAACTGGCCTTGACGGCGATGTTTGCTCGGCGCTGGACGGCACGCGCGGTGGATCGGGCTCGTTGCCACCAAACAACCACCATCCTGCCGCTAAGGCTGCTATCATCCAGCCTGGCTTCCCCCGAGTACCCATTCCCTTCCCCCTTGTCGGTAAGAAAAGCAGGTGCGCTGATAAGTGTCGAGCTTCTCATAAGGGATGCGCCCAACTATTGATGCGGATTTGGGATGAAGCTGCTTGGAACTGCGCGCTCCCCAGCCTCACTCTTGATTTCTTCTTCGTGAGCGACGCACATTTCAGCGACCAGTCGTGCCCGTTTCGGGTGAAAGCGACGACATGCCTGACCGCAAGGCGGATCTGGGTTCGGTAACCGTCGTATTTGATCTCATGCGATCACGCATCGCCCTCAGGCGGCTCGTCGACTAGCGTCGGGATGCGGTGGCGTGTTGATTTCCGAGGGGGGCCGCGCCCTGGTGGGCCAGCGTTGGCCGCAATGCCATTTGTGAGCCGTTCCGTTGTTTTTCTACAGGAATAAAAAATTCATCACAGTTGAATTGGGGTTGGGAACCTGCTAGCTTTTGTCACAGGCAGCCAATCAGGTGAGGAAACTGGGATGTGCGGAATTGTAGGACTCTTTCTCAAGGACAAGTCGCTGGAGCCCCAGTTGGGCGCGCTGCTGTCCGAGATGCTTGTAACCATGACTGATCGCGGCCCCGACAGCGCGGGCATCGCCATCTACGGCGGCGGCTCCAAGGGGCACGCCAAGATCACCATCCAGACGGCAACGCCCGAGGCGGATTTCAAAGGTCTCGACGTCGAGCTCGGCAAGAAGATCGGCGCCAAGGTTTCGGCGACGGTGAAGTCCACCCATGCGGTGCTGGACGTGCCTGCCGACAAGGTCGAGGAAGCGCGCGCGGCAATCGCCGAACTGCGCCCCAACGTCCGCATCATGGGTGCTGGCGAAGCCATCGAAATCTACAAGGAAGTCGGTCTGCCGATCGAAGTGCTCAAGCGTTTCGACATTGCCTCGATGGGCGGCAGCCATGGCATCGGCCATACTCGCATGGCTACCGAATCCGCTGTCACCACGCTCGGCGCGCACCCGTTTTCGACCGGTCCCGACCAGTGCCTGGTGCACAATGGCTCGCTGTCGAACCACAATAATTTGCGCCGCGAGCTGATCCGCGACGGCATGCGCTTCGAAACCGAAAACGACACCGAAGTGGCCGCTGCCTACCTGTCGTCGAAGATCGCGCATGGCCAGAATCTCGGCGAGGCGCTCGAAAGCAGCCTCAACGACCTCGACGGCTTCTTCACCTTCGTGGTCGGCACCAAGGATGGCTTCGGCGTCGTGCGCGATCCGATCTCCTGCAAGCCCGCCGTCATGGCCGAAACCGACCAGTATGTCGCCTTCGGTTCCGAATATCGCGCGCTCGCCAATCTGCCCGGCATCGAAGACGCCAAGATCTGGGAGCCTGAGCCGTCCACCGTCTATTTCTGGGAGCACTGAGATTATGCATTCAACAAATCTTGCGACCGCGCCTTTGCACCAGGCGAACTACGCGCCGAAGACCTTCGATCTTTCGAAGATCACTTTGCGCGAGTTCAACCAGGCCCTTCATGAGGTGAAGGATGCCGCGGCAGAATCGAACTGGGAGGTTCTCAACCCCAAGGGCAGCCATGCCGTTGCCGTCGGCGCCGAGCACGCGATCTCGATCGATGTGCAGGGCTCAGTCGGCTACTATTGCGGCGGCATGAACCAGAACAGCACGATCACCGTGCATGGTTCGGCTGGCCCCGGCGTCGGTGAAA
>NZ_JBFUKO010000567.1:0-3504 GCF_056400805.1 Aminobacter sp. P4_H6_2 | reverse complement strand
GTGTCGATGAAGAAGGGCGACTTCCAGGGCCGTGAGGCGCTTGTGGCGCAGAAGGAACTTGGGCTTAGCCGCAAGCTGGCCTGCTTCCGGCTCGACGAGTCGCTATCGGTCTATGGTGGCGAAGCGATGTCGGTGAACGGTCGCATTGTCGGCATGACGACCAGCGGCGACTTCGGCCATACGGTGGGCGCGTCGCTGGTGTTCGGCTATCTCAAGGGCGAAGACATGGGGCTCAAGGAGATCGAGGTCGAGGCCTTCGGCCGCCGCAGCCGCGCAACCGTCGTCGAGCGTTGCGTGTATGATCCCGCCGGCGAGCGTGTCCGCATGTAACCGAACATGCGGGTCGGCTGCCACATATTGCAACATACGCTTGCTCGATGAGGCCAATATCGCCACATTGGCCTCATGTCCGACTCGCACAGCTCCAATGCCCGGGCGCTCGCGCCGCGCCGCCATGACGAGATCCTGAGGCGCCTTGCCGCCGACGGTTCGGTCGGCATCACCGAGCTTGCCAATTTCTTCGACGTGTCGCGGGAGACCATCCGCCGCGACATGAAGCATCTAGCCGAGCGCGGCCAGCTCGATCTCGTCCATGGCGGGGCGACGCTATTCGAGGCAACCGAGCCAGCGCTCAACGAGCGCAGCCAGGAAAACGCTGCCGGCAAAGCTGCCATCGGCCGCGCCGCGGCCAATCTGGTCGAGGACGGCATGGTCGTTTTCCTCGATTCCGGCACCACCACACTTGCGGTGGCGCACGCGTTAACGGGCAAGCAAAACCTGACGGTTTGCACCACAAGTCTGGTGATCGCGCTGCATATGTGTCGCCAGCCGCATGTGCGCGTGCATATGCTGGGCGGCGAAATCGACCCGTCGGAAGAAGCCGCCATCGGCATCGATGCGCTGGAGGCGATCAGTCGCTTCCGCGTCGATGTGGCGTTTTTGGGCGGCGGCGGCCTGTCACCCGAGGGCGAGGTCACCGACTTCACCCGCAATGGCGCCGAGCAACGCTCGCGCATGGCGGCAACCGCGGCAAAAGCCTATTTCGTGCTCGACAGCTCGAAGTTCGGACGGCTGACGCCGCTGCGCATCCAGCGCTTCGAGCTTGCCGCCGGCGTCATCGTCGACGTCGCTCCCTCTGCTGCCATGACAGAGGCGCTGGAACGCAAGGGGCCGAAGGTGATTGTCGGCGATTGATGGCTGACGGCCGAGGCGGCCAGCCAAGACTTTTCAGGTCAGATTTCTACGCCGTTCCAGTTCCGCATCGGTTGGGGTCTCGAACTCGAACGAGCCGGTGATGATGTCGCCGTCGCGGACGTATTTGTTGACGATCACGCCCGTGCCGGAAACCTTCGAGGAAACCAGCTTCAGTGCCGACGGTAGTGTGCCGTCGCCGAACAGGCGCTTGCCCTTGCCGAGCACCAGCGGGAAGATCGAGATGTTGAGCTCGTCGACGAGGTCGGCAGCGAGCAGGGTCTTGAGGAAATCGGTCGAGCCCTGGGTCAAGAGATCCGGTCCGTCTTCGGCCTTCAGTCTTTGTAGAGCGGCAACGGCGTCCGCGCCCAGCGAATGGCTGTTCTGCCAGCCGAGTTTCAGGTTGGGATTGCGGGTCGCGACATATTTGTTGATCCTGTCGAACAGCGGACCGATCGGATCGTCTGCGGCGACATAAGGCCAGTGCGCGGCAAAGATGTCCCAGGTCTTGCGCCCGAGCAGCAGGTCGAAGGACTTGGCGAACATCTCGCCCACGGCTTCAGTCATCGTTTCGTCGAAATAGGGCGCGCCCCAACCGCCATATTTGAAGCCGCCGATCGGATCCTCCTCGGGGCCTCCCGGCGCCTGCATGATGCCGTCGAGGCTCATGAATGCACCCACCACGATCTTTCTCATGTCGTTCTCCTTCATCGCCCTTGCCGGCTCACGCTTTGAAGACGTTCGGCGGCGGTGCGTTCCGACAAGGCTAGCGAAATTTCCCTATATGGCAGCCCGCATGCAAGCCCGCCTTGGCTTGCGGTAGCGTTCACCTTCCCGACGGACGGTATCGTCTCACGTCTGCACGCTTGGTATGTGATTATTTGTTGCATTTTATGTTGCGTTTTGTGGCGACCGAGATAGAGTGCGGCCTTCACCTTTGGGAGGTTGTTTCATCATGGCGCAGGAATTCCCGACGCAGGCACGCGTCGTCATCGTCGGCGGCGGCATCATCGGCTGCTCGGTCGCCTATCACCTGACAAAGCTCGGCTGGAAAGACGTCGTGCTGCTCGAACAGGGCCAGCTCAGCGGCGGCACCACATGGCATGCGGCGGGCCTGGTCGGGCAATTGCGCAGCCACGCCAACATGACCAGCCTGATCAAATATTCGACCCAGCTCTACAGCGAGCTCGAGGCAGAGACGGGGCTTGCCACCGGCTGGAAAAACTGTGGTTCGCTGTCGGTTGCGCGAAGCGCCGACCGCATGACGGTGCTCAAGCGCACTGCCGCTTCGGCCCGCGCGCAGGGCGTCGATATCGAGGTGATTTCGGCCAGGGAGGCGCAGGAGAAGTGGCCGGTCATGGCCATCGACGACCTCGTCGGCGCCGTTTGGCTTCCGGGCGACGGCAAGGCCAACCCCACCGACCTGACCCAATCGCTGGCCAAAGGGGCGCGCAATCGCGGCGCCCGCGTCATCGAGCGCGTGCGTGTCACCGGCATCACCGTCAAGGACGGCAAGGCTTGCGGCGTCGAGACCGACAAGGGCAACATCGCAGCCGAGGTCGTCGTCAACTGCGCGGGCCAGTGGGCGCGCAAGGTCGGTGCGATGTGCGGCGTCACCGTGCCGCTGCATTCGGCTGAGCACATGTACATCGTCACCGGCAAGATCGAGGGCGTGCATCCCGATCTGCCGGTGCTGCGCGATCCCGACGGCTTCATCTATTTCAAGGAAGAGGTCGGCGGCCTTGTCATGGGCGGCTTTGAACCCGAGGCCAAGCCATGGGGCATGAACGGCATCCCCCACGATTTCGAGTTCGCGCTATTGCCCGACGACTGGGACCAGTTCGAGATCCTGATGCAGAACGCATTGGTGCGCGTGCCGCAGCTGGAAACATCAGAGGTCAAGAAATTCTACAACGGGCCGGAAAGCTTCACCGCCGACAACAATTTCATCCTTGGCGAAGCCCCGGAGCTCAAGAACTTCTTCGTCGGCGCCGGCTTCAATTCGATGGGCATTGCCAGTGCTGGCGGTGCCGGCAAGGCGCTCGCCGAATGGATCGTCAACGGTTCGCCGACAATGGATTTGTGGCCGGTAGACATCAGGCGCTTCGCCGGCTTCAACAACAACCCGCGCTGGCTTCACGACCGCGTCAAGGAAACACTCGGCCTGCACTATGCCATGCCGTGGCCGAACCGCGAGCTCGACAGCGCGCGGCCTTTCAGGCGCTCGCCGCTCTATGACCGACTCGCCGCCAAGGGCGCCTGCTTCGGCTCAAAAATGGGCTGGGAACGCGCCAACTGGTTCGCTGGCAAAGG
>NZ_JBFUKO010000566.1:0-3507 GCF_056400805.1 Aminobacter sp. P4_H6_2 | reverse complement strand
AGTTCAGGGCTAGCGCGGTCTGGCTCGATGCCATGGCGTCGAACAGCATTTCCAGGCCGAGGCGCTCGGGACGGCTGACCCAGGCGTCGTAATAGGTGGCGGAGCTGCGGATATCGGGATTGATCGCCGGCCACGCCTTGAGGGTTTCGGCACGTCCCCGGAAGCTATGCTTTGGCATCAATCGCCTGGCCTTGGTGAACAGGTCGTACATGGTCAGGCCGGCCTTGATGACCAGAGCGCCGCGACGGCTCGGCCGGCGCGTCAGGCCGAGGAAGCGGACCGCACCATTGGCGATGCCCGAAAACGTGTCGAAGATCGGCACCGTCGTCGGCAACGGCGCGACATAGTGCGGCGCGTTCTTCAACAGCCGGTCGCGCTCGACCAGCGATTCCCGCACCAGCTTGAACTCGCCGTTTTCGAGGTAACGCAGGCCGCCATGCACCATGCGCGACAGGGCAGCACTGGCGCCTGAGCAATAGTCGCCCTTGTCGGCGAGCACGACGTCGACGCCTTGCAGGGCCAGTTCGCGGAACACCGAGATGCCGTTGATGCCGCCGCCTATCACCAGCACGGCAATATCGGGCCGCTCTCGCAGAGCGGCGAGTGTGTCGTTGCGGTTCATGTGGGCTGTGCCTTTTCGCTCAGGCATCCATGGAGGTGAGATGCGTGGCGATTGCCGTGTCGATGATTGACAGCTCGTCCGCGCCAAGCGTGATCTCGCCGGCCCTTGCGTTGTCGAGCGCCTGCTCGGCAGTGCGCGCGCCGCACAGGCCGAAGGTGATGCCCGGCTGCGCCAGTGTCCAGGCGATGACGATCTGGGCCATCGACGCCTTGTGCTGTTCGGCGATCGGCGCGATGGCCTGCTTGAGGTTCGCCACCTTCTTCCGGTTGGCGGCGGAAAAGCGCGGATTACCCTTGCGCTGGTCGTCGCCGGTGAATTCGCGCGAGGGATCGATCATCCCGGTCARCAGGCCGAGCGCCAGCGAGGAGTAGCTGAGCGTGGCGACGTCGTTGCGTTGCGTGATCGGCAGCAGGGTCTGTTCGATCTCGCGATCGATCATCGAATAGCGTTCCTGGATCGCGTCGATCTGGCCGGCGGCGACATATTGTTCGAGGTCTTCGGCACTGACATTGGAAGCGCCAATGGCGCGGATCTTGCCTTCTGCCTTGAGCTGTTCGAGCGTTGCCATGGTCTCGGCAATCGGCGTCGTCGGGTCCTGCCAATGGGTGATGTAGAGGTCGATGTAATCGGTGCCGAGGCGGCGCAGGCTCTGTTCCAGCTCATGGGCGATGCCATCGGCGCCGAGGTAACGATGCACCGGCTTGCCGTCCTGGTCGAAGAAGTGATTGCCCTTGCCGGAATGCCAGTTGAGCCCGCATTTGGTGGCGATGACCACCTTGTCGCGTCTGCCCTTGATGGCCTTGCCGACGATCTCTTCGCTGCGGCCGAGGCCGTAGGCAGGGGCGGTGTCGATCAGGCTGATGCCGGCTTCGATCGAGGCTTCGATGGCGCGGATCGAGGCTTGCTCGTCGGTGCCGCCCCACATCCAGCCGCCTATCGCCCAGGTGCCGAGACCGACCGCCGATGCGGAGACGTTGGAGCGGCCGATGCGGCGTTGGATCTGTCGGGAGCTCATGCTGCCTCCTGTTCGGCAAGTTCGAGAATCTGGAGGCTTGTCGCCTCGTCGGTGACGATGGTGTCGAGATGGTTGCCGCGCATGGCACTGAGGATCGGCGCTGCCTTGCTCGGTCCGCTGGCGATGCCGATCGAACGCGGGATGGTGGCGAATTCGTCGAGCGTCAGCGACACCAGCGAACGGTTGAGCGCGTAGCTGCAAAGTTTGCCGTGGCGGTCGATGAGATGGGCAAGCAATTCGCCCGACGCGCCCGACTGCTCGATGGCGCGTCGGTCGGCACTCGACGAGGGATGCAGGTCGTAATAGCTGGAATCATCGGTCAGGATCGAACCGATGCCGATCACCGCGACATCGGCCTCGCGCGCCTTGCGGAAAACGTCGGCGACGGAGCGGACGCCCATCAGCATCTCGCGCTGCTCCGGCGTGTCGGCAAACAGCGGCGCATGGACCTGATAGGCGCGGCCGCCGAGCTTGTCGGCCATCAGTGACGCCACGTGGTTGACGTCGGTGTAGTGCTTGCCCTGGACAAGGCCGGTGGCGGGGATGACTTCCACGTCGTAGCTGCGGCCGGGCTTGAGGCCGGCAACGAGTGCGCTGACGCCCTTGCCGCCGGTGATCGAGATAGTGTCGCCGTCCTTGATGGTGTCGAGCAGCAGGCGTGCGGCCGCTTCGCCGACACGCTGAAGTGCTGTCTGCGGATTGTCTGATACCGAGGGCACGACCACGGCGCGTTCGATGCCGCCGAGCGCGACAAGACGCGCCTCGATGTCAACGAGATGGTCGATCGGCGATTTGATCTTGATTTCGACGAGGCCGAGCTGGTGGCCGCGCTTGATCAGCCGGTTGACGGTGGCATGCGAGATGCCAAGTTCTCTGGCGATCTCGGCCTGGGTCTTGCCTTCGACATAGTGCAGCACAAGCGCCTGATGCATCTGGCGGACGGTCGCGATGTCGTCGCGGGTGTTTGGGGGTGCCATGATCTGTCTCGCCTAAATGCTCAGGACTTCTTGCGGTGCAAGAAGTGGTCGATGGAGACGGCGGCAAGCAAAATGCAGCCCTTGATCATGTCCTGCCAGTAAACAGACACGTCGAGCAGGATCAGCGAACTGGTGACCACCGAGAGCAGCGCCATGCCGAGGATGGCGCCGAAGATGGTGCCCGATCCACCATTGAGCGAGGCGCCTCCGATCACGGCTGCCGCGATGATGTTGAGCTCCATTCCGGCGCCGAAGGTGGGTGTCGCTGCGCCGAAGCGGGCCATGTAGATGACGCCCGCAAGGCCTGCGAGGGTGGAGCAGAGCACCGTCACCCAGAACTTTACCTGCTTGGTCTTGATGCCCGAGAACTGCGCCGCCTTCTCGTTGGAGCCGGTGTAGAAGACCTTGCGGAAGGCGGTGGCGCGGCGCAGCAGGAAGTCGAAGATCGCAACGACAACGACGAAGATGATGATGACATAGGGCAGGCCGTGGAAAGTGCCCTGGCCGATGGCCTTGAACGATGGCGGCAAGGTGAACAGCGACAGCGGCGTGCCCTTGGTGATGACCAGGCACATGCCCCGCACGATGACCATCGCCGCAAGCGAGGTGATGAAGTGGTTTAGGCCGACCACTGTCACAAAGAAGCCCATGGCGGCACCGATCAGGGCGCTGACGCCGATGCCGATCAGGCTTGCCGTCCACGGGTCGAGCCCGGCGAGGAACAGTGCGCCCGATACCACCATCGAGAAACAGACGACCGAGCCGACCGACAAGTCGATGCCGCCGACGATCAGCAGGATGGTCATGCCGACGACGACGATGCCCTCGATCGAGAAGCTCATCAGCATGGCGCGGAAGTTGCCCCATGTCAGGAAGTGCGGCGAGGCGAAGCT
>NZ_JBFUKO010000565.1:0-3508 GCF_056400805.1 Aminobacter sp. P4_H6_2 | reverse complement strand
AGCGTGATGCGCGCGCGGATGCTGCCAAGGCCCGTGTCAGTGGGGCGAAAGGTGATTTGCTGCCGACGGTGTCGGCTGGACTGAGCATAGGCGGCGGTCAGGTTGCGCTTCCCGGTGTCGATCTCAATGTCGTGGGGCGTGGCGAGGTACGGTTCTCCATGCCGATCTATACAGGTGGGCGGGTCAGTGCGACCATCAGGCAACGTAATGACGAGAACCGAGCGGCGGTGTTTGAAGCCGATGCGGCACGAATTGGCGTGACCGCAGCGATTCGTACAGCGTTCGATCGCCGCGCTCTCGCGGGGCGCATGTTCAGCCTGGCTCAGGCAGAAAGGCGTAACGCCGCTTCGAGTCTCGAAGGTGTGCGCGCGGAGCGGAAGGTGGGCGAACGCTCGACCTTCGATGAGATCAGGGCGATCGCCGACCTTGCCAATTCGGAGATCAACCTCAATGAGGCGCGTTTCGACGTTGTCGCGGCCGACTATACGCTGGCGGCGGAAACCGGCCTGATTGGCGAGCTTTTCGGTGTGCCGCTCGTTCAGCAGACGGCAGCGGCCGATTAGAACCTGTTTCCACTTCTCGCGATCTTGCTCTGGCCTTGGCTACTCGGCCGCCATGCCGTAGACCGCACCAGGTAGCGGTTCTTTCAGACGCTTCTTGATCCGGTCGGCAAGGATGCGCACGAACGGCTCCAGCACCATGCCGTCATGGTCGCCCGGTACCTCCTGTACAGTCAGATCGGCGACATAGGGCGTCCAGCCATTGTCGGCCATGGCAATGTTCCGGCCATCTTGGAGCATACGTCCGCCACTCAGATGATAGATGACGTTGAGCTTCGGTCGAAGCAGCAGCACCTTTCCCGCATAGGGCTTGAGTTCATAAAGCGGCAGCGCGGTGCGGAAAGCGGTTTCGATCGCCAGATTGTGGAACTGCTCGGAGGCCTGTTCTGCCTGCTCGGCATCGGCACGGCCTTCGACTTTCTGTTTCCAACGCCTGCGGCTTTCGATCCAGTTGGCAACGAAGTTCAGGCGCTCCCGGCGCAGGTCCTGAACCTTCATGGAGAGCCTGTCGCGTAGCGATAGCGGGGGTTGCGTCGGCAAGGGCGTATCCAGCAGGATCAGTTGTGCGACTTCCTCACCTTCGTCGCGCAGCTGCTGCGCCATCTCGTATGCAACAAGACCGCCGCCGGAGAATCCTCCCAACAGATAGGGTCCGTGCGGCTGGACGGCGCGAACCTCCTTGAGATTGTCGCGCGCCATCGCAACGAAACTGTCGTGTGGTTCCTGATCACCATAGAGGCCGCGCGCCTGGAGCCCATAGACTGGGCGATCAGTGCCAAGTTGCATGGCCAGCTGTCGTAGATTGAGCACATTGCCGAACATGCCTGCACAAAGGAAGAATGGCGTTGCGCCAACCGAGCGCCCCGAAGTCATGGCGACAAGGTGGGTCTTCTTTTCGATTTTCTTGTCATCTGGAGCACCATCGCCTTGCGTCTTGGCTGACAGCGGCGCCGCCTGCTCGCTGATAAGCGCTGCGCACTCGGCGATGGTCGGGGCTTCGAACAGCACGGAGATAGGCAGGTCGAGTGCGAACTGCTTCCTGATCATGCGAAACAGACGTACCGCGATCAGCGAATGGCCGCCGATGTCGAAGAAACTGTCGTGCACGCCGATCTTTTCGACACCGAGCAATTCGGTCCAGAACCCTGCAAGGGTGCGTTCGATCTCGTCACGGGGCGCGACATAGTCGCTGTCGAGATCGGGACGCTCGAAGACCTCACCCGACCCTTGGATTTCGATGCGCGGTTGCGTTGCCCGTTTGCGTAACGCTCCAAGATCCATCGAACTGACTATCGGCTGTGGCTGACCGGTGCTGAGCGCGCGAATCATCGCCTCGAAGCCCTCGGATGGCAGGATGCCCTGCCTCACCTGAGCGGCGAGTTGCAAAGCGGCCGGCGACAGTTGCTCCTTTTCATCGCCTGAAGGCTTATGAGCCCGATCGACGCTGCGCGACGCTGCCAGTGCAAGATCGTCATCGAGCCGCTTCATCACGAAACGTTCGATCTCCGCAACGATGTTGCCGTCCGGTTCGGCAATGGTGATGTCGAAGGATGCGTACCCGTCGCCGAGATCGGAGATTTCGCTCAGCCTCGCCCAACTTACAATCGTTTCAGGAAGTGTCCTAAACAGCGCGATGCTGCCATAAGACATCGGCGCCCACAGCGCGTGCGACGTTGCATGGCCGGGCGCGAGGTCGAGCGCAAATCCGGTGGCGATATCCAGCAGCGCTGGATGCGCGATGAAGCCAGTCGCGATATCGCCGCGATAGGCCCGGTCGAGTCTGAGTTCGGCAAAGGCTTCCCGGTCTCCGCGAGCAAGCGAGCGCAGCACCTTCCAGCGCGGCCCGAAGCGGATGTGGTCTTCCTGGACGGAGCGTAGTGCTGCTCCATCCTCGGCGCGCTGGCATGCGATCAATCRCGCCGACGCTGCTGCCAGTTCCGCGGGGGCATGGGGCTTGGCGCGACGTTTGCGCAGTGTCGCTTCGCTGTGGAGGGTGAAACCTTCCGACACCAATTCGGCATCGACGGCGGTGACGAACACGCGCTGCATGTCGCCGTCCGCCGCAAACCGCACGCGAAGGATCTTCTCGTTCCGGTCATCGACTTCAAGCGGACGAAGGAAGAAGAGATCTGCGATCTCCTGGTCCTGATCGGCGCCGTACTCTTTCATGGCCTGGGCGATGATCTCGATAGTGCCGGTACCTGGCAAGATGGCCTGTCCCGAGACGAGCCGATGCTCGTCGAGCATCCAATGGCTTCGCGGTGAAATGCGTGTCTCGAGCCACACCTCGCCTTGCGCGTCCTCCACCCATTCGTTGAAGAACGGGCCCTGTGCTGCGCCACGTTGTGAGATTGGCGCTTGGATCTGGACCGTCTGGCCTGTGRCTCGCGCGGCCAGCCCGACATCGTTCCAGACGCCCCAGTGCAAGGCAATGGTCTTCCGCGCCTGATTGGAGAAGCGGCTCTCCGCATAGGCGTTGAGATAGGCATTGGCGGCGACGTAGTCGACTTGCCCGGCAGGTGCGGTGTCGGTGCTGGTCGACGAAAACAGCACTAAGAGGTCGAGAGGCCTGTCTTGGAAAACCTGGTCGAGGACCACGGTGCCGTGCAGCTTCGGCGACAGCACTGTCTCCATCTCCTCCAGCGTTTTCAACTGGATCAGATTGTCATCCACGAGACCCGCCGCGTGGAACACGCCATTGATGTCGCCAAAGGTGGCGCGCGCCTTGTCGGCTACCACAGTCATGTCTTCGACGTTGCTTACGTCAGCCGTTAGGTAGAGCACCTCCGCGCCCTTTGCCTCCAGGGTCTGGATCGCTTCGATGGCGCGACGCGTGCGGTCGCCGCGCGAAAGCAGAAGGGTCCGCTTTGCCCACTCATCCCGAGGCGGAAGTGCCAGCCGCCCGATCAGAACCAGTTTTGCCTGGTGACGTGACGCCAGTTCGCCCG
>NZ_JBFUKO010000564.1:0-3508 GCF_056400805.1 Aminobacter sp. P4_H6_2 | reverse complement strand
GGGTGGCGGCACGAAGACGATCGAGGCCTCGGCACCGGTCTCGCGAACAGCGCCCCTGACCGTGTTGAACACCGGAATGCCCTGGTGGACGAGCCCGCCCTTGCCGGGGGTGACACCCCCGACAACGTTGGTGCCGTAGCGCTTCATGTCATCGGCGTGGAAACTGCCGATCTTGCCGGTCAGACCCTGGACGATAACGCGCGTCCGGCGATTCAAGAGAACTGCCATTTCGACCTCCCTTAGTTCTTTTTGCTTTTCGAAAATGCGCGCATCGCCTCGACCGATTTCTCGGCTGCCTCGGCGAGCGTGTCGGCGACGATCACCTTTTCGCCCGACTCGGCGAGAATGCGCCGGCCCTCTTCGACATTGGTTCCGGCAAGCCGCACCACCAGCGGCACGTTCACACCAACTTCGCGGATCGCCTTGATGACACCCTCCGCCACCCAGTCGCAGCGGTTGATGCCGGCGAAGATGTTGACCAGGATCGTCTCGATGTTCTTGTCGGCCAAAACGGCGCGAAAAGCCTTGGCGACACGCTCGGGCGAGGCACCACCGCCGATGTCGAGGAAGTTCGCAGGCTCGCCACCGGCGATCTTGATCATGTCCATCGTTGCCATGGCAAGGCCGGCACCGTTGATGATGCAGCCGATATTGCCCTCGAGGCCGACATAAGACAGGCCACGGTCGCTGGCGAAGGTTTCGCGCGGGTCTTCCTGCGACTTGTCACGCAGCTCCGATATCTCGGCGCGGCGGAAAAGCGCGTTCTCGTCAAACGACATCTTGGCGTCGAGCGCGATCAGGTTGCCGTCCTTGGTGATGACAAGCGGGTTGATCTCCAGCATCGAGGCGTCGAAATCGCGGAAGACGCGGTAGCAGCCGAGTAGCGTGTCGACAGCCTTGCCGATCAGGCTGTTGTCGAGGCCAAGGCCAAAGGCGATCTCGCGGGCCTGGAACTGCTGCATGCCGGCACCCGGATCGACGATGGCGCGGATGATCGAGTCGGGCTGCTTTTCTGCGATCTCCTCGATCTCCATGCCGCCGGMRGCCGACGCCACGATCATGACGCGCTCCKMCTTACGGTCGAGCACGAWGCCGASATAGAGCTCCTGGCSGATATCGACGGYTTCYTCGASATAAAGCCGSGAMAYCAGCTTGCCSYKGGGACCGGTCTGGTGCGTCACCAGCTTGCGGCCGAGCATGGCTTCGGCGGCGTCGGAGACCTCGTTGTCGGTGGTGCAGATGCGGATGCCGCCGGCCTTGCCACGCGCGCCGGAATGGATCTGCGCCTTGACCACCCATTTGCCGCCGCCGATTTCACTGGCGCGATAGGTCGCCTGTTCGGGGCTGTAAGCCAGGCCGCCGCGCGGGATCTGCACCGAGTAGCGTGCGAGCAGCTCTTTGGCCTGATATTCATGAATATCCATGTCGAACTCCTCCTCAGTTCGGCAGGCCGGTGCGCGAGCGCGCCGACTGCTCGATTGCGTCATGCATGACCAGCACGTTGCGGGCCATGCGCTCGGATGCGGCGTCGATCATCTTGCCGTCGAGGGCTGCGGCACCCTTGCCCTGCTCCTCGGCTTCCTTGAGCACTTCGATGATGCGGCGGGCGCGGGTGACCTCCTTTTCCGGCGGCGAAAACACAGCATTCGCCAGTTCTATCTGCGAGGGATGGATCGCCCACTTGCCTTCGATGCCCAGCGCCGCCGCACGTTTTGCGCCGGCGATGTAGCCTTCAGGATCGGAGAAATCGCCGAACGGCCCGTCGATCGGGCGCAGGCCGTAGGCGCGGCAGGCGACCGTCATGCGCGACAGGGCTGCGTGCCACTGGTCGCCGGGATAATCGGGGTTGAGGCCGCCGATACTGACGGTGCGTGCCTTGCAGCTCGCGGCATAGTCGGCGACGCCGAAATGCATCGCCTCAAGCCGCCCGCCATAGGCGGCAATGGCTTCGACATTGGCCATGCCGAGCGCGGTCTCGATCAGGGCTTCCAGGCCGACGTGGTTCTTGAAACCCTTGGCCGTCTCGATCTGGGTGACCATGGCGTCGACCATATAGAGATCGGCAGGAACGCCGACCTTGGGCACCAGGATGGTGTCGAGCTTGTCGCCCGCCTGCTCCATCACATCGACCACGTCGCGGTACATGTAATGGGTGTCTAGGCCGTTGATACGCACCGAAATCGTCTTGCCCTTGGCGCGCCAGTCGATCTCATTGAGGGCCTGGATAATGTTCTTGCGCGCGCGCTCCTTGTCCGGTGGCGCCACAGCATCCTCGATGTCGAGGAAGATGTAGTCGGCATCACCGTCGGCGGCCTTGCGGATCATCTCCGGGTTGGAACCCGGCACGGCGAGTTCACTACGCTGAAGGCGAAGCTTGCGCAGGTGGTGGAGTGTATGGCTCATCTGTTTTCCTCCCTGTTCTGCTTCAGGCTGCTTTGGCGACGGCCGGCTGGGCCGACAGGCGGTAGTGCTCGAGTGCGGCTCCCACGCCGGAGCCTGGCTGGACTTTGACACCGCAATCGCGCAGCGACATTTCAGCCGCCGAGATCGCGCCGCACATCATCACTTCGTTGACCCAGCCGAGATGGCCGATGCGGAACACCTTGCCTGCAACCTTGTTGAGGCCGACGCCGAGCGAAGTCTGGTAGCCGTGGAAGGCGCGGCGGACGACTTCGGCGCTGTCGATGCCTTCGGGAACCACGATCGCGCTGACCGTGTCGGAGTTCCACTTCGCCTCCTTGGCGCAGACACGCAGGCCCCAGGCGTCGACAGCCTTGCGCACGCCCGTCGCCAGCCGGTTGTGACGCTCAAAGATGTTGTCGAGGCCTTCTTCCTGGATCAGGTCGAGTGCCGCGCGCAGGCCGCGCAGCAGTTGGACGGCCGGCGTGTAGGGGAAATAGCCGGTGTCGTTGGCGCGGATTTGGTCCTCGAAGGAAAAGTAGCAGCGGTTGAACTTGGCGGTCTTGGCTGCGGCAAGCGCCTTCTGGCTGACCGACAGGAAGCCAAGGCCGGGCGGCAGCATGAAGCCCTTCTGCGAACCTGAAACGGCGCAGTCGACGCCCCATTCTTCCTGGCGGAAGTCGATCGATCCGACCGACGAAACACCGTCGACGAACAGCAGTGCGGGGTGCTTGGCGGCAGTGAGTGCCGCACGCACCGCGCCAACGTCGCTGGTGACGCCCGTTGCGGTTTCATTGTGGGTGACGAAGACCGCCTTGATACGATGTTCCTTGTCCTTGGCGAGACGCTCGGCATAGATCTCGACCGGAACGCCCGTGCCCCATTCGGCCTCGACGACGTCGACGTCGAGGCCGAAGCGCTCGGCCATGTCGACCCACAGATGCGAGAACTGGCCAAAGCGCGACATCAGCACGCGGTCGCCAGGGTTCAAGGTGTTGGTGATCGCCGACTCCCAGGCACCGGTGCCTGAGGACGGAAAGATGAATGCGCGGCCGGTCTCGTTGCGGAACACCTTCATCAGATCGGTAAAGAGGCCACGCGTGAAGGC
>NZ_JBFUKO010000563.1:0-3515 GCF_056400805.1 Aminobacter sp. P4_H6_2 | reverse complement strand
GTAACCATCGTCCACGTCCGTTCCGTGTAGTTGTTCATAAAGATGTCGTAGCGCTCTTGCGGATCCTGCCACAAGTCAAAGACTTGCGGCACCGTCGCCACGTACTTCTCCGCACCTTTCCAGCCGAGGTTGCTGTCCACCGCCAGCCCGCCGGTCGCAGCGCCGTCGTCACCGCGGAGGTTGAAGACGGCCTTATAGTTGCCGACCCGCGCCGCGCCCGGCGAAAGCTCGTTCTCGGTGAAATAGAACCATTCGCTGCGTGGGGACTTGCCCGCGCCCGTCAGCACAGGGGTCATGTCCACGCTATCGAAGTAGATTGGTTTACCTTCACGGTCGTTTTCAGGCAGTTTCACGCCGGCGGCCGAGGCGAACGTGGCCATCAAGTCGAGACCGCCAAGGATTTCATGGTTCTTCGCGCCTGGCTTGGTCTTGCCCGGCCAGACAGCGATGGCCGGAACCCGGTTGCCGCCTTCCCGTACCGTGCCCTTGGTACCCCGGAAGGGCGTGTAGCCGGCGTCAGGGTAGACATCCTGCCAGGCTCCGTTGTCGGTCGTGTAAAAAACCAACGTATTCTTGTCCATGCCGGTTTCACGCAGCTTGTCCATAATACGTCCGATACGGGTGTCGAGTTCGACGACCGAGTCGGCGTATTTAGACTTGGAAAGCGATTTGTGTTCGAACTCCGGCGCTGGCATGTTCGGCTGGTGAACCTTCATGAAGTTCACATTGATGAAGAAAGGTTGGTTCGGTGCCTTCGCGGCGTCGTCCAGAAACTCGATTGCAGCCTTTTCGACATAGCCGTCGAAGAAAGGAATACCGACCACGCCTTCCTTGCCGTCGATAGTGGGCGTGTCGACATATTGGCCGTTGATCTTGAAGTCCTCCGTGACGGGCTCGCCCGCGTTTCCGGACAGCGCTCCTTTGGTGACCTTCTCGAACATAGCTCGCAGCGCAGGGTCCATATCGGGGAACCATGTCGGATCTGCGTAGGTATAGGCGTTGAGATGATAGAGCCCGGCATATTTCATCACATCATAGCCTTGGGCATTTGGCAGAGCGTAGTCGGCTTCGCCGAGATGCCACTTTCCGGTGAAATAGGTCTTGTATCCTCCCTGTTTCAGTACAGAAGCCAGCGTCCATTCCGCGGCTGGCAGTCCGCCGCCCTGGCCCTGAAAGGCCACGGTGGTCATGCCGCTGCGATTCGGGATCCGACCCGTCTGCATAGCGGCGCGTCCAGGGGTGCAACTGGGCTGCGCATAAAAGGAGAAGAAGGTCATGCCGTCTTCGGCCAATTTATCAATACTTGGCGTCGGCATGCCGCGCCCTTCACCGCCGCCGTAAGGACCAAGGTCGCCGTAGCCTGTGTCATCAGAGACGATGAACAAGATGTTGGGTTTTTGCGCGTCTTGCGCATGGGCTGCCGACGCTAGCCCACCGCAAAGAACAATTACGGCAGTCCAAGTCGCGATGCTGCTATCGGAAAGTCTATGCCCCATCTTCAGTTCCTTTCGCAATCTGCAAAACGATCGAATTGAAACGACTTCAAAGCCACTCAAATCAATCAGTATGCCAATGCTGACGCAAGGGCAATTCTGACCGAGCCTTCGCGAATTGCGGCGCGGACGAGTGAGGATTTCCCACTGTGAGGCAGACCAACCTAGACAAGCATCGGCACTGTGCTCGGCCTCGTTGGCTCCCCGTCAACCGTCAGCCTGATCATTGGCGGTGTGGGGCGTCCGATCGTTTGGTGTGCCTCGGTAGGCTCCGGCGTCTGCGGGTGCAAAACCGGGCAATCCAAACTAAGTCGCCATTCGGTGCAGCATTCGCGAACATGACCGGCGTGCCATCGACATGCATGCAGTTTTTGACGCCGACCAATCGGTGTTTTTCACAGCAGTTGTTGCACTCACGCACTTGTCAGCCTCGGCTACGAGGACGACGATACCAACCCAGGAGCTTTATGGAGGAAGGCATGAGTGTCATTCGCACTTCATCCGTCACAGCCACGATCGCTTGCATTGTGGCTTTTGCCAGCCCCGCGCTCGCGGAGGAATCTGCCGAGGCTCTAGCAAAGAAGCTTTCCAATCCGATTGCATCGTTGATCAGCGTGCCGTTCCAGTTCAACTGGGACCAGGGCTATGGGCCGAACGACGGCAACAAAGCATATGTCAACGTACAGCCCGTCATCCCAATCTCACTTAACGAGGACTGGAACCTCATCTCAAGGACGATTCTGCCGATAGCTTGGCAGGACGACATTGCCGGCCCGTCAGGATCCCAATTCGGCCTCGGCGACACAACCCAAAGTTTATTCTTTTCGCCCGCAAAACCGGGGCCGGATGATATCATTTGGGGTATCGGTCCAGTGTTTTTGCTGCCGACCGGAACCGACGACCTACTCAGCAGCCGCAAGTGGGGAGCAGGGCCGACAGGTGTGGCGTTGAAGCAAAGCGGACCATGGACGGTCGGTATTCTGGCCAATCACATCTGGTCATTTGCCGGAGATGATGATCGCACTAACGTCAACTCCACCTTTCTGCAGCCCTTCATCTCCTATACGACGCCAGATGCTTGGACTTTCAGTCTCAACACCGAAAGCACATACAATTGGGAAGCGAGCGAATGGTCAGTCCCGATCAATTTCGACGTCACCAAGCTTATTCACATTGATAAGCAACCGGTCAGCTTGGGTGGAGGCTTTCGTTATTGGGCCGCAAGTCCTGACAGCGGGCCCGACGGATTTGGCGTTCGCGCCATCGTCACTCTGCTGTTCCCCAAGTGATCCCTTACGCATAGGGGCGCAATTCTGGAGACGACTGTTGCTGCACAGATTGACGCGCCCCGCATGCGGCAGGTGGTGGCGATCGAAGTCGACGAGTGACTCGATCCGCCTGCATAGAAGGACCTGGACAATACGATGGATGAACTTTCGGCACCCAACCCGGTATTTGAGATTGTCCTCGGCACCTTGTTCATGATTGTCATCATCTTCGTACACGGTGTCGGTATTCGCACGATCAACCAGCGTTTCAGCAAAGCCTGGATCCGCGTGAATAGCGCCACGTCGCATTGGCGGATCAATCTGCTGTTTGCCTTCACAATCGGTTCCCTTGCGAGCTTACATTTTGCTGAAACTCTCCTTTGGGCAGCCCCAGTATCACTGATGGGATTGATCCCCTCGATGCGAGACAGCTACTACTTTGTCCTGGAGAACTATACAACGCTCGGTGAAGGCACCGTCAGCCTGCCTGATCGATGGCGTCTGATCGGACCAATCATGGCAATGTCAGGCTTGTTCACGTTTGGCTGGACTGGGAGCGTGCTGGTAAGCATCATGACCGAGTTCGGTAAATTGGACAGAATACGAGCCAAAAAGGGGCCAATGGACTCCGACCGCCCTGACGTGATCCCGACTGCCTGAGTTGCGCCATGGACGGGTCATTGCCGAACGGGATAGAAAATCCCGAAAAGCGGGCCTGGCTTTTCGTCTTCTCCCGCAACCGAGTAATTTGAGC
>NZ_JBFUKO010000562.1:0-3538 GCF_056400805.1 Aminobacter sp. P4_H6_2 | reverse complement strand
CCGCCAAACCCTAAGCCGTGGCGAAGACTGAGCGTCAGTCGAAGCTCGAACGCTTGAGGTATACCAAAGGTTCGGCCTTCCACCGCGTGGCGATGCGTAGCGCCTTTTCCCGCAGAGGCCGTGGCAGCAAAAACAGCAATTTCATGCCCCAGGTGAGGCGGCGGGGGAAGGTGACCTCAAAACCGCTTTTGCGTATTGCTTTGCAGATTCGCGCTGCCGCAGCCTCGACCGGCATCATCGCCGGCATCGAGAAGGGTGCTGTTTCCGTCAGCGGCGTGTCGATGAAGCCGGGGTTCATCACCTGCGTTCGGATGTTCATCTTGTCGAAGTCGAACTTCAGCGCTTCGGCCATGATGTTGACCGCAGCCTTGGTCGCGCCATAGGCAGCCGTCGTTGGCCAACCGAAATAGCTGCTGATCGAACCCATGAACACGACATGGCCACGTCCGCGATTGCGCATGCGTTCGATGACGGGCACCAGCCCGTTGATGACGCCGAAGACGTTGACTTCAAAACTCTGGCGGAAGGCTGCGATGCGCAGGTTGTCACCGGTCGCGGGTAAGTAGGTCCCGGCATTGAAGATGGCGAGCACGATGGGGCCAGCCTGCGCCTCGATGGCGGCGACTACAGCGGCCATGCCGGCTTCGTCGGTGACGTCGGAAGGGAACGAAAGTACACGACCCTTCATGCCCTTGGTTTCGTCGATCAGCGAGTCGATCGGATCACTGGGCCGGACGGTGACGGCGACGGTGTAGCCATTGCTGGCCAGCATGCGGGCAACGCTGCGGCCAATACCGGTGCTGCCGCCGGTAATCCATGCGACCCCATCTTCTGGATTGGCCCGATATGTGCTCACTTTGAATCCCTCGGCAGTGCAGCTTATGAAGCTCTAGCGAGGCCCCATTCACATGGAAAGGCTGTTTTGGGACCGCAGCATAGGGGCATGTGCTCGTTGACGCCCGGATGCGACTGGTCCAGACAATTTCATCCCTTGAAAGCACCGCCTCACATTTCTAGGGTTCACAGTCGAATTAGGAAGGAATCTTCATGCGCTCGGTGATCGATGCCATCGGCAATACGCCTCTCATCCGGCTCAAGCGGGCCTCGGAAGAAACCGGCTGCGAGATACTTGGCAAGGCCGAGTTCATGAATCCCGGCCAGTCGGTCAAGGACCGAGCCGGCCTGTTCATCATCCGCGATGCCGAAAAGCGCGGCCTGCTCCGGCCCGGCGGCGTCATCGTCGAAGGCACGGCCGGCAATACCGGCATCGGCCTGACCGTTGTCGCCAAGGCGCTCGGCTATCGTACGGTGATTGTCATTCCCGATACCCAGAGCCAGGAAAAGAAGGACGCGCTTCGACTGCTCGGCGCCGAGCTAATCGAGGTTCCAGCGGTTCCCTACAAGAACCCGAACAACTATGTGAAGGTTTCCGGCCGCCTGGCCGAGCAACTGGCCAAGTCCGAACCGAACGGGGCCATCTGGGCTAATCAGTTCGACAACGTCGCCAACCGCGACGGCCATATGCGCACGACAGCGGAAGAAATCTGGCAGCAGACCTGCGGCAAGGTCGATGGCTTTGTCTCAGCGGTCGGTACTGGCGGAACCCTGGCTGGCGTGGCGATGGGGCTGAAGGCGAAGAGTGGCACCGTCAAGATCGCGCTCGCCGATCCGTTGGGTGCTGCACTCTACAGCTTCTACACGACAGGTGAGCTCAAGGCCGAAGGCAGCTCGATCACTGAAGGCATCGGCCAGGGCCGCATCACCGCCAATCTGGAGGGCTTTACGCCCGATTTCTCGTTTCAGATCCCTGACGAGGAGGCACTGCCGATCGTCTTTGGCTTGATCCAGGAGGAGGGCATCTGCGTCGGTGGCTCCACCGGCATCAACATTGCCGGGGCGATCAGGCTCGCCCGCCAGCTCGGCCCCGGCCACACCATCGTCACCGTGCTCGCCGATTTCGGCACGCGTTACCAGTCCAAGCTGTTCAATCCGGAATTCCTGCGCGGCAAGAGCCTGCCTGTGCCCGACTGGATGGAGCGCGAGCCCAGGATTTCGGTTCCGTTCGAGCGGGTGGCGTGATGGCGTTTTCCACCGAGGCGGTTTTTCGCGAAGATGCCTATCTGCGCGAGACCGAGGCCAATGTGGTCGGCATCAACGACCGCGGCGGCATCATCTTCGACCGCACCATCTTTTATGCGACCTCGGGCGGGCAGCCCGGCGATACCGGCGCCTTGATTCGCGATGACGGCAGCCGGATTGCCGTTTCTGCGACCATCACCGGCGAGAGCAAGGACGAGATCATCCACGTGCCGGCGCTGGATCAGGCGATGCCTGAGATCGGCGAACGCCTGAAGCTTGCAATCGACTGGCCGCGCCGGCATCTTTTGATGCGGATGCATGCCGCTTGCCATCTGCTGACTGTCGTTTGCCCATATCCGATCACCGGGGCTGCGGTCAGCGAGGACGATTCGCGTGTCGACTTCGATCTCCCTGATGCCGGCGTCACCAAGGAAGATGTGACGGCGCAGTTGATGGCGCTCGTCCGTGCCAACCATCCGATTTACACGCGGTGGATCTCCGATGACGAGCTTGCTGCCAATCCGACACTGGTGAAGTCCAAGAACGTCCGTCCGCCCTCGGGCACGGGAAAAATCAGACTGGTCTGCATCGGCGATAATGGTTCGATCGACAGCCAGCCCTGCGGCGGAACCCATGTCGCCGGCACGGCTGAAATCGGCGAGATCCACATCGGCAAGATCGAAAAGAAGGGGCGCGAAAACCGCCGCTTCCGCATCCGCTTCGGCGCGATGCCCGCCAACTGAACCGGAGAAGTTGCCATGAGCGAAAAAAGCGCCTTCGTCATTGATGCGGACTGGTTGGAAAAGCGGCTGGGCACGCCCGGACTGTCGATCGTCGACGCATCCTGGTACATGCCCGCACTCAAGCGCGACGCGCGCGCGGAGTATGATGCGGCTCACATTCCCGGTGCGGTGTTCTTCGACCAGGATCTGGTCGTCGACCCGGATTCGGCCTTGCCTCACACCTTGCCTTCGCCTTC
Source organism: Aminobacter sp. P4_H6_2 (assembly GCF_056400805.1). Classification (NCBI taxonomy): domain Bacteria; kingdom Pseudomonadati; phylum Pseudomonadota; class Alphaproteobacteria; order Hyphomicrobiales; family Phyllobacteriaceae; genus Aminobacter; species Aminobacter sp. P4_H6_2. The sequence goes on along the minus strand of NZ_JBFUKO010000562.1, from coordinate 480 downwards.
GCTGTTCGCGCGCTTTGCCGGTTCGATGGGGATTTCGGCTGACGACACCATCGTCATCTATGACGGGCCGGGGTTCATGGCAGCGCCGCGGGTGTGGTGGATGTTCCGCATCATGGGCGTGTTCCAAGTCTACATTCTGGATGGCGGCTTCGATCGCTGGAAGGCGGCTGGGCGGCCGGTGACGGCCGAGCCGACCAAGACTGCTCCGGGCTTTTTCCATGTCGACTACGATGCATCGAAGGTCGTTTCGCTTGCCGAGATGCGGAAGGTGGTTGATACCGGCAGCGCCCAGGTCGCCGACGCGCGTTCCGCCGGGCGTTTCGAGGGCACCGATCCGGAACCGCGCGCCGGCTTGCGTTCGGGCCACATGCCTGGCGCACGCAACGTGCCTTCCGGCACGCTGTCTGAGAACGGCGAGTTGTTGCCGCTTGATCGTCTGAAGGCAACGCTCGAGGCGGCGGGGCTCGACCTGTCCAAGCC